>CAZHIG010000017.1:0-11950 GCA_964532705.1 uncultured Erysipelotrichaceae bacterium | reverse complement strand
TATGGGTTAACACTAAAGGTAAAACTTTAAAGGCTTCAATAAAGCTTCCTTCTTTTTCTTGCGCAAGTTTTAATGCTTGATGTGATAAATATTGTTTAAGTTGAGCCAAAGCTTTCTCATCAAATTGTGATACATGACAAGCAATGGCTTTAAGTTTGGTGTCAAAAGTATCACTCACATCCACATAAGTATTGGGATGTGCACTTGCGTAAAAGGCAATGGCTTTTACACTTTTTGTCTCATGATTGTTTTGATCTGGAATGGGAAAGTGTTTCATCGAAGAAAATAAACAGGCTTCTAGAGCTGCCATGCCTACTTTTCGATGCGTAGGATGGGCCTCATACATCAAATAAGGATCAACCGTCATCACACAATCCGGTTGAAGTTTACGTATCACTTCCACCATCTTTTCAGTCAGTTCTTTTTCATCTGGATAGTGGCTATCTTCTAGATCGAATTGTTCAAAATAAGATGCCCCAACGGTTTTTCCAGCTTCAATCAATTCTTTTTGGCGAATCTCTACTAGCTCTTTTGAACTTAAGGTATTGGATCCTCCCTTACCTTTTGAAACGGTAAGATAAGAAATTTTTATGCCCAAAGATGAAAGTTTTGCGAGTGTAGCGCCTGCTCCAATCTCGTTATCATCGGGATGGGGTTGAATGGCTAAAATGTGTTTAAAGGATTCTAAATTTGGAAGCGGTACAAAATCTTTGATGTCCATATCTATTCTTTCGCCTTTTGGTAAAAGGCAATAAAATCATGCATTGAAACGGCTTGAGTCACGGCTTCAATCAGTGCATAGGAAATCTTGGATGCATTTCTAAAGCGTATGCAAGACACCCCATGATCGAGTTTCCCATACTGTTGTTCGTAATTTTTCTTGATTTCTATGAACTGTTCTTTCATCGCAAAAAGACCCATCGAATAAAACGCAAAGTGGTTTATTTGACGAGCTAGACTAAGATAAGGTAAAGGTACAGTAGGGTCTTTTAAATACCCTGAAGGATACGCTTTTAAAGGAACAACATAAGATATCATGCCATACTGCATGGTTTCTTCATAGCCTTCTGGAAGCGATTTTAAAATACTTGAACGCATGGCGTTCAATACGCTTTGATCCGCTTCACTAAAATGCGAAAGATAGGCTTCAACCGATGGTGCGAAGATTTGCATTTCGGTAGTCTTTCATCCGCTGATTAAGCATCCGTTCGATTAAATCATAGGGAAGTTCTTCATTGAGTTTAAACTGAATGGATCCCTTCGCATGCTTATAGAGTTTAAGTTCATGCTCAAAGGCTTCAATGACGGCAGGACTGGGATAAAAACCAATGTGTTTAACATAACCAGCAATGTGCACAAAATTTTTGTTGTCTTTTGTAAAGGTTAGAGTTCCATAACTAATCTTTTCTTCACAGCCTGTTTTCTTCAAGATAAAAAGTCTTAGATCTTTAAGTTTCTCATGAGACACACTTGAACTTTTTTCAATAAAAGCTTCAATCTCATTCATCTTATTTGCCTGTATGAGAAGCAATCAAAATTTCTATGGCCTTGACAGCGACTTTAATCGCAAGTTCAGTGTCATGAACTTGAATGTCTTCTAAGCCTAACTCACGACGCGTTTGATTGGCCACAACAAGCAGAATCGATCCCACATGAACGCGACGTGTTGAACCGACAATAAATAAGGTTGCTGATTCCATTTCGGATACCAAAGCACCCGCCCGTTTCCAAGCTTCCCATTTGTCTTGGAGTTCATACCCAATCGGCATCGATTTTGGATCATGTTGACCATAAAAATTATCTTTACATTGAACCACACCTACATGGTGTCTAACCTTCAGTTCTTTGGCGGCTTGAATCAATGCTGAGGTCACTTCATAGTCTGCAACGGCTGGAAATTCAAGAGGGACATATTCTTTAGAGGTTCCATCCAAACGAATGGCTCCAGTCGCAATCGCGACATCGCCCCCTAAGACTTCTTCCTGCATGCCACCAGAAGTGCCTACACGAATAAAATATTTGGCTCCAATGTGAATCAGTTCTTCAAGGGCAATTGCCGCAGAAGGTCCACCAATGCCTGTCGAACAGACCGACACTTTGGTTCCATTCAAAGTTCCTGTATACGTGGTATATTCACGGTTTTGTCCAACCAATTTAGGATTGTCAAAATGCGCCGCTATCTTTTCGCTTCTTCCAGGATCTCCAGGTAAAATCACATACTCCCCGACATCACCTGCTTGTAAATCAATATGATATTCTTTTGTACTGTAAACGGTTGCCATTAAAGTCTCCTTATAAGCGCTTTCATGCTTATATTTTAACATAAGCCCTAAGCTTTCGTCTTTTTTGCATGCACTGGATTGTGTGAAAAAATAAGATGTCTTTCTGATTTTAAGGCTGACATCATGGATGCATCTACTCTATGTAATGCCAAAATATCTAGGTCATCACTTGGATGTGGATACACTCTTCGATGATAATTTCCATATCTCTTTCGATTATAGAAACTCCAAAGAAATAATGTCACAAAGATAAGCACTGCCAAACCGATGAGTCTTAATAGCCAAAACAAAACATCCCCTTGATCAAATACAAGGTAAACTTGAAACCAATTTGGTACTAGAAGAGAAATCCCAAGGATAGATGTTAATAAAATCAAAAACGCAACTAGAACATATAACCAAAGCGCAAGACTCAATAGAATCATGATGGCTTCTCTTAAAGGATGCTTAAGACTGGTCGTATGATGATGGTTTAAATCTTTCGAAATCCGCGATCTGGACTTGTCCATAGGGCATCTCCTTTCTTCACTCTTGAAAGGATGGCTTTAGGAAAGGCTACAACACTGACAAAAACATTGAAAATCCAATAGCCAAAAGGATACCAAGGCGCATAGAAAAATAGTTTTCTAACATCATCGTACTCACTGTCTAGCTTTAAAGATGAAAAACTTTGAAGAATGGAAATATTCACCAAGAAAAAGGCATTTAGACTTAGCCAAAAAACAGTCTCAAGATGAGTCACTCTACTCAAAACAACCCAAGTCGTACTCAATAGCCAAGCATAAGACCACAACAAACTGGTCCATTGTTCAATATAGATGGGCCAAAGTCTACGATAACGATAGTCGAATAGGATGGATACATGTCTAAAGAGAACCTCAATGCCCCCTTGTGCCCAACGAACCCGTTGCTTCCATAAACCATTAAAAGTTTCAGGTACCAACATCCAACACAAAGCTTTAGGTTCATAGCGAATGTCCCAAAAGCGGCGATGAAGTTTCCAAGAGATGGCAATGTCTTCGGTAATCATATCGGTATCCCATAAACCCACATCAATAAGCGCTTTCTTTCGAAAGGCGACCACCACTCCAGAAACCGTTAATACTTTACCAATGATGCGTTGTGTACGCTTAATGGCCCCGATGATACTGGCATATTCTAAAATCTGAAGTTTTGCTAAAAGACTGTCGCGATTACGAATTCGAGGGTTCCCTGTTACTGCACCCAATCGTTCTCCAAAATGAAAGAAATTGGCCACCATATAAAAGATGGCTTGATCCTCTAAATACGCATCCGCATCGACACAGACTAAATACTCCGCATTGGCTGCATGTGCTCCAAGGATTAAGGCATTCGCTTTGCCTCGATTGTCTTTACAGTCAAGGACACGTAAACTTGGGATGCGTTCTATTAAGCTCGCGAGTTTTTCGCTGGTATGATCTTTTGATCCGTCATTAATCGCTATGATTTCTTTATTGGGATAAGGATTATTCGCTAAAGCAAATAAGCTTTCCTCTATGGTATTCTCTTCGTTATAACAAGGCACAAGTATGCTTACCAGTGGCCACACTTGAACATTTTGAGTAATGTCTACTTTTGGGGTTCGACGATGATGAAAAAGATTAGATCCAATGATCCAAACCAAAGACATCGCTATGGGATAAATAAAGATATACAAATATACCATCTCTAGGATATTCATTGTTAAATTTCCCCCATCTTTCACACACATTCTATGCCTTCTATGCCTAAAACAGAAGTTAAACACACTATTAAGAGATGTAAAATCGCTCAAGTTGATTTTAAAAGTGTATAATCAATAAAAATAAGGAGGCCCTATGCACTCTAAACTTGGCTATCCACCTGCGCAAGCACTTTATCACCCTGATTTTGAAAAAGATGCTTGCGGGATTGGATCCATCGTATCCATCCAAAATTATAGCTCTCATCAACTCATCAAAGATGCCCTTCTCATCCTTAAAAACTTAGCCCATCGAGGTGGTGCAGGGGCTCAAGAAGAAGATGGCGATGGGGCTGGTATTTTAACCCAGATTCCAGATGCCTATTTTAGAAGTCTAGAACTTCCTTTTGATTTATCAAAGGTAGAAATCTATGGCGTAGGCATGGTGTTTTTACCACGTCATAAAGAAAAACGTCGCAAGATTCAAAGCTTAATAGAATCCATGATCATTGAAGAAGGACAAAAAGTACTAGGCTGGCGTTATGTTCCTGTCAATGAAGCGATTTTATCAAATTCTGCTCGAAACAATCGCCCTCACATCAATCAAATCTTTATTGAATCCAATACAGATAAGATCGCTTTTGAACGAAGCCTCTATGTGATTCGTAAACGTTTAGAACACATTACACAAGCTCAACATGAGTCTGACAGTGATTATTTTTACTTTGCTTCTTTATCTTCTAAAACGATTGTGTATAAAGGCATGCTGACGGCTAAACAAGTCGATGATTTTTACCTTGATTTGCAAGATGAACGCTATGCTTCAAGTCTTGCTTTGGTCCACTCACGCTTTAGCACCAACACCTTTCCTTCGTGGGAAAGAGCTCATCCGTATCGTATGACCATCCACAATGGTGAAATCAATACGTTAAGAGCCAATACCAATCGGATGAATGCTCGTCAACATTCTTTAATGACCACTGTCTTTGGAAAAGACATGCATCGTTTACTTCCGATTGTCTTTGAGAATGGCTCCGATTCTGCCATCTTCGACAACACCTTAGAATTCTTCACCCAAGCAGGTCTTTCGATTGCGCATTCAATCATGATGATGATTCCTGAACCTTGGCAAAAGAAAGCAATGTCTAGAAAACTTAAAGATTTTTATGCCTTTCATCAACTCCACATGGAAGCCTGGGATGGCCCTGCAGCCATGGTCTTTACCGATGGGGATGTATTAGCAGCGACTTTAGATCGCAATGGCTTAAGACCAGCTCGCTTTACTCTGACCAAAGATGATCATCTCATCATCGCATCTGAAGCCGGTGTTTTACCCTTAGACGATGCATCCATCCAAGCCCAAGGCAACTTAAAACCTGGACAGATCTTATATGTGGATACGCTACAAAAACAATGGATAGATTCAGATGTGCTTAAAGAAAATATTGCTTCCATGCATCCCTACCATGAATGGTTAAAAAATGAACGCCACATCAATGACTTAGAAGATCATCTCGTCACAGATCAACATTTAAATTTCGAGATATTCCATAAAGCATTTCTACTCAGCACGGATCTTAAAAACAATGTATTACTCCCCATGGCAAAAGATGGACAAGAACCCATCGCTTCAATGGGACATGATGGTCCTTTGGCCATTCTAGCCAAAGAAGACCAAAAACTCTCTAACTACTTCCATCAAGTCTTTGCGCAAGTCACCAATCCACCGATGGATGCACTTAGAGAAGACATGATGATTTCAACACAGATTGACTTAGGTGCCATCGGCAATCTTCTTGAGCCTAAAGCTGAAGATGCTTATCGTCTTAAACTTGAAAGCCCACTGCTATCTCAATCTCAATTTAAAGCCATTCTGAATCATCAAAGTCCTGGATTAAAATCAAAACGTATCGATGCGACTTATCCAATCGATCAAACTTTAAATGAAGCCCTTCATACCCTCAATCAAACGGTACTCAAAGCCATTCAAGAAGGGTATAGTCTACTCATTCTTTCCAATCGACAATTTGATGAGAAAAGTATCCCGATGGAATCTCTTTTGGCCCTTTCAAGTGTTCATCAACATCTCACCAAAGTGGGACAAAGAACCTTGGTTTCTCTACTTGTCGAAAGTGGAGATGCCTTAAGTGTGCATGACTGCGCCTTACTGATGGGCTATGGGGCTTCTGCCATTTATCCTTATTTAGCCTTAGAAACCCTTCATCAACTCATTGAATCTAAACAACTTAGCCTAAGCTATGAAGAAGCCTCTAAAAACTATCTAAAAGCGGCCACCAAGGGCATTGTGAAAATCATGTCTAAGATGGGCATCAGCACCCTTCAGTCCTACCAAGGCTCACAAATCTTTGAAGCTTTAGGTCTATCAAAATCGCTGATTGATGAACATTTTACCAATACGATTTCACGCATTGAAGGACTCAGCATCAATGATCTTGATCAACGTTATCAAACGCGTCACCACAAAGCCTTTGATGAAAATGAGAAAATCTTAAGTGGCTCCATGCTTCGCTTTAAACAAAATGGTGAAGCACACCTCTTTAGTCCAAGCACCATCAAGAAACTTCAAACGGCTGTACGAGAAAACAATTATGGCTTATATCATGAAGTGGTCAATGAGCTAACAGATGAAAACCATTCGCCACTCCACTTAAGATCCTTGCTTGGGTTTAAAGATAGCCAAGCCATTGATATCCGTGAAGTTGAACCCATTGAAAGTATTGTTAAGCGCTTTAAAACAGGCGCCATGTCTTATGGATCAATATCCCCTGAAGCGCATGAAAGCTTAGCGATTGCGATGAATCGCTTGGGCGCTAAATCCAATACCGGTGAAGGTGGCGAAGATCCTCTAAGATATCAAACGCATGGAAAGGATTCAAAGAATTCAGCCATTAAACAAATAGCCTCTGGACGCTTTGGAGTCACAGCTGAATATCTTTATCAAGCCAAAGAACTTCAAATCAAAATGGCTCAAGGGGCTAAACCTGGTGAAGGTGGACAACTGCCCGGTAAGAAAGTCTACCCATGGATTGCGAAAGCAAGACGCTCTACAGTCGGCATTGGACTGATCTCTCCTCCACCTCATCACGACATTTATTCAATTGAAGATTTGGCACAACTCATCCATGATTTAAAGAATGCGAATGAGAAAGCCAGCATCTCCGTAAAACTGGTTTCTGAACATGGCGTTGGCACCATTGCGGCAGGGGTCGCAAAAGGTAGAGCCGATACCATTCTAATCTCTGGCTATGATGGAGGCACCGGCGCATCCCCCCTTTCGTCCATTCATCATGCGGGTTTACCTTGGGAATTGGGTTTAGCGGAAACCCATCAAACCTTAGTGCTTAATGAGTTACGCTCACGGGTAAAACTTGAAACCGATGGTAAGCTCATGCATGGCAAAGATGTGGTGATCGCGACCCTCTTAGGGGCTCAAGAATATGGCTTTGCGACTTCAGCTTTAGTAGCACTAGGCTGCATGATGGCACGGGTCTGTCATTTGGATTCTTGCCCCGTTGGCATTGCCACTCAAAATCCTACTTTAAGACAAAAATTTGTGGGTAAACCTGAAGATGTTGTTAACTTCATGCGATTCATTGCACAAGACACCCGTGAATGGATGGCTAAACTGGGCTTTAGAAGCATTGATGACATGATTGGACACAGTGAACTCCTTATTCAAGAACGCAGCTTAAATGGGATCAATCTCTCTAATTTACTGGGACAAAGTTTACCGATGACTGCGTTCTCTCATCAAAATCATCTACTCTCAAAATCCTTTGATCAAAAAGTTTTAATCCCTTACTTTAAACATGCGATTGAAAAACAAGAAAAACGATCTGCACAATTTGAAATCAAAAACACCTATCGAGTCATTGGAACACAGCTGGGCACTGAAATCACCAGACGTTATGGATCTCAAGGAATGGAGGATCATACCATAAGCCTTCAACTTAAAGGAACCGCAGGTCAAAGTTTAGGGGCTTTCATTCCTAAAGGACTAAGCCTTCATGTGGAAGGCAGTGCCAATGATTATTGCGGTAAAGGCTTATCTGGTGGCATCATCAGCATTAAGACTCAAAAACAGCTCCATCCAAAGGCCCATGACAATACGCTTATCGGAAATGTAGCTTTCTTTGGCGCATCTTCAGGAGAAGCCTACATCAATGGCTGTGCAGGTGAGCGTTTCGCAGTCAGAAACTCAGGCGCAAAACTCATCGTTGAAGGCATTGGAAATCATGGCTGTGAATACATGACTTCAGGTGAAGTCATCGTTCTAGGAAATTTTGGTTATAACTTTGCGGCAGGCATGTCGGGAGGCCTTGCTTATGTCTATGATCCCACTCAAAAACTTTTAAAAGATGGCAATCTTGAGATGGTTGATTTAGTAAAGCTAAGGGATGATGAAATCAATTATGTATATTCTAGACTTCAAAAACACATCGAGTACACAGATTCTTATTTAGCTAAAGACTTATTGAAAGATTGGGAAAAACTTTCCAGAAACTTCATCAAAGTCTATCCCAAGGAACTTCGTAAATATGATGAAGCCCTCAAACTTAAACTCGATTTAGGACTCAGTTTAGAAGATGCGCAGTATGCAGTGTTCAAAGAAAACAACTAAAAAGGGCTTCAGCCCTTTTCTTTTATCCTAACGCCACATCCAAAACCATCATCACTGTAAATCCCACCATTGCACCAATCGTTGCGATGTCGGTTTTAGAACCCCCTTCTTCACGTTGAGCTTCAGGAATCAGTTCTTCGACCACTACATAAATCATGGCTCCAGCCGCAAAGGCTAAAGCGTAAGGAAGAAGATGTTGCATCTTGATCACAGTATACGCACCAATCATCCCAGCGATGGGTTCTACAATGCCAGAAGCTTGACCATAAAGGAAAGCTTTCCAACGTGAGAAACCTTCTCGTCTTAAGGGAATCGAAACCGCCGCTCCTTCTGGGAAGTTTTGTAGACCAATCCCAATCGCTAAAGCAACCGCACCAGCCAGTGTTGAGCCCGTCTCTAATCCACTCGCAACGGCCCCAAAGGCAACCCCAACGGCTAAACCTTCTGGAATGTTATGTAAAGTAATGGCTGAAACCAATAAGACAGAGCGTTGCCATTTGGTTTTAATGCCTTCAGCTTCTATGGTGTCTAAACCCAAATGTAAATGCGGTAAAAGTTTATCGACGCCATAAAGAAAAGCACCCCCACCTAAAAATCCTAAAGCTGCAGTCATGTAAGCCACTTGACCTAAATTCTTAGCCAGTTCAATGCCAGGGGCTAAAAGTGACCAAAAGGATGCTGCAATCATCACTCCTGCAGCAAAACCCAACATTCCATTTAAGAAATTTTTATCTAGATTCTTAAAAAAGAAGACCAGTGAAGCACCAATCGCTGTAACTCCCCAAGTGAATAAGGTAGCCAGTAAAGCTTGAATCACAGGACTTAAACTTGAAAACCATTCCATATCTCACCTCTTATGAGTATTATTTCTATTTACAGTATAGTGTTAAAAAGACAACATGATAAACATTTATCGTAAAATCTTTTCTAAAGCTCTCCCTTTCGCAAGTTCATCCACCACTTTATCCATGATTCGAATTTCTTTCATGAGACCTTCTTCCATGGCTTCGACTTGAATCCCACAGATTTTACCACTCACGAGTTTTCGATTCGGATTGAGTTTTGGGGATAATTCAATAAAAGATTTTAATTCTAAATCCGTGTTTAAAATTTCTTTAAGTTGACTTGGGGTATACCCAGTTAACCACTCAATAACTTTAATGAGTTCTTCTTCGGTTCTATTTTTTCGAATAACTTTCTTAAGATACAAGTCATGTAGAACACGATATTCCAAGGAATATACTTTGGTATTGTTCATCCGTAAACCTCACGTAATTCAATGGAACCCTCACCATTTCCTTGTGGATCTGGACAGAGTTTAGCCCACTGAATGGCTTCTTCTTTAGAGGCTACTTCCAATAAGAAAAAGCCTGCCACCTGATCTTTGGCCGGAAGAAATGGACCAACACTCATCACTGGAGCTTCATTTTCATTCATAAAATGAAAACGTAGTGCTTCTGAAGTGGGGTGTAAACCTTTAGCCATGACACGTACTTTAGCTTCTACTAATTTTTCATTATATTCACGCATCAACTGATTCAGTTTCTCATTGGGTCTTGCCCCATTTTCAGAATGACTGGATGCTTTCACAATCAACATAAATAGCATATTAATCTCCTTTACTTACGAATTTTACTGCCCTTGGCCACCACCCAATTTTGATCGACAAAGTATTTCCACATCGCCATCGCATGACCCTGGCCTAAACCAAAGTTCTGTTTTAACCACGCTGTAAAAACAGATGCTTTTAAGTCGGCTTGAATTAAATCTTCTGTTTGTGCTTTTTGTCTAAAGTCTTCAGGTTTTAAACCCGTAATTTTCTCAATATTTTCAATGTAAGCATTAAATGACATCTATTGTGCCTCCTAATTTATCATTAATATATCACTCCAAAGACATGAACTTGAAAATTACAATCCAGACGATCATCAAAGCATTTGGAAACAATACCGCTATTTACATTAGAGAAGAAGACTTACTCTCTTTTAATCAAGGTAAAAGAGTGCCTTTAAAAGTGACTCTAAACGGCTATAGTTATCAAAGCACCAGTGCAATCATGGATGATATGTACCTTACCCCCCTAGCCAAAGAACATCGACTAAAAGCAAGCGTTGAGGGTGGACAAAAAGTTGAAGTCACTTTAGAGCTTGAATCTAAAAATAGAGACATCGAAATTCCTAAAGTTTTAAAGGATCATTTGATTCAAGCAAAAGTACTTGAGAAATTTCACAGCTTAAGTTATTCCAGTCGAAAAGAGAGCATTCGACTCATCCTCGAAGCTAAGAAGGAAGAAACCCTTCTTAAACGCATTCAAAAAATCATTGAAGATTTAAAATGATAATTGAGTCGCTGCACGCTTAGATCTTCCAACTGATTTAAAACAGCTTTTGTTTTCAAATCAAGGTTTAGCAGATACATGGGTTTGATGTCGATAGTAACGACCTATATCAAATTGATATGAGTATTTTAACGATATAAAAGGCTTTATTTGCCTTTTAGAGGTTAATAAGCATAATGGCTTCATCCCCATTTTCGCGGAATAATTTAAACCCCAAGTCTTGGTAGAGCTTAAAAGCTCTATTTTCTTTTTGAACGGATAAAGATGCTTTAGAATAGCCTCTATTCTTTAAAGTTTCTAACATCGCTAGCATCAGACTTCTGCCAATACCTTGACCTCGATATTCCGGATATAGAGCGATTGCAAAAGACGGAATTCCCTTGTCAATATGACCATAGTCCAACATATCTCTGACCCATACTGCCCCAATCACTTTACCCTCGATCTCAGCCACCAAACCAATATCATCAAAGTGTTGGCCAAAATCTTTAAGATAAACTTGAAACTCATCTGTTAAAAGGATTGAACGGTCTGGTGCTTGATCTTTTTCATGAACATAGATGCTTAAATAAAGAAATTCTTCTAATAAGTCGTGTTCTTCCTTTTTTATCGCTCTAAGGATAACACTCATTTTCGACTCAATTTCACAATCGTTTCGACATGGCCCGAGTTGCCATTATTGATGTCAGCGTTCTTGGGAACAGGTCAACTGTTTTTTAGCGCTTTCACGGTATTTGGAAACATATCAACGATTTTATAGTTCTCGGGAACATATCAACTCAAATCATTTCATGGTTAAGCCTTTATCGATAGCTTCCTGAATAATCTTATGACAACATACTCCCAACGGATTGTTTTCTTTACAATTAGAATTTTTCATTGCTCCCGTGATGGCATTTACTTCTTTTACGGTTTTCGCGCCAAGCTTTACAACTGCTTCAATTACCTGTTCTTCTGTAACTTCGTTGCAATAACAAGCATACTTCGGATCTGCATCTTTCTTAAAC
>CAZHIG010000016.1:10106-12323 GCA_964532705.1 uncultured Erysipelotrichaceae bacterium | reverse complement strand
CTTTTATGGTTACCAGAATGAATCGATCTTATGATGCCATTTCACTTGCTGATCAAGATGTAGTGGTTGCTTGTTTTATCGCTTATCAAAATGATCGTATTTTACTGTCCAGTTATGAAGGTTGTGCATGTGTTTATAAGATCGATGATGTTCCTGAAGTTAACATTAAATCAAAAGGGGTTAAAGCCTTAAATTTATCCAAAGGTGATCATGCATCCTCAGCGTGTCGCATTGATGAACACGTAAATTCAGTCCTGGTACTTGCGAACAATCATCAGATGAAACGGATTAAGCTTACGGATTTAAGTTTAAAGAATCGTCCTGCTAAGGGAGAGCTTTTGGCTCGTAAGGTCAAAACAAACCCTGTATACATTCAAAGGGTTCTTTCTGTATCGCCTTATGAGAAACTTGAAATTACGCATAAAGAAGAAAATTGGATCTTTGCGAAGGATGTTCCTTTGATGGATAGTTCTGCTTCATTTAGCCAAGGTGCTAAAGATGTTGAATCAGCTTATCTTATGAGAAAAATCATTGTGATCGAAGCAAATGACAAGACTGAAACGAGAACCATTGAAGCTACAACACCAATTGAACCCAAATTAAAAACTTCCTCTATCGAGGAAGTTCAATCAATCGCAATTGTTTCAGGAGCTAAGGATTTACCTAAAGAAGTCCTTGAAGATGATGAAACTGTTTTGAATGAAGTTGAATTTATTCACTTCGATCTTTGAGCCACTCATACACTAAAACTTCTAATTGTTCAAAGGTATCGATGTATCCAGTTGAGTATTCAGTAATTAATTGTGTTACTGGAAATTGCTCTCCTACATAGATGCCTTTTGATTTTGCTAAATAGGAAGCTTGCACACCATTCAGGCTACCATCAATGGCAATTAATTTAGTCGCACTGATGTTTAATTTTCGAGCAATCTTCAAATAGATGTCAGCGTCTGGTTTACCAGATAAAACTTCCTTTGTACTAAATACTTCTTTAACATCAATATTAAGTTTCTTATCTAGCTCTAAACTGTTGATTTGTGTTCGATTTAGATTCGTTAAATAATAGAGGTCAAAGTCTTCACTAAATCTTTTAAGTATTCTGTATTTGTTTTCACTAATTTTAAAGTTTTTAAAATGACTTGGAATTAATGCAGTGTATCTATTTTGTACTGTTTCAAAATGAGGTGCATGTAAAACGTGCTCCCTCATCAATCGTTCAATTTTGTCGTGATTAGCGTCAAAGGAGGTATTTAGAAAATGGTCTGATAATTCTAAATTGTGGAGGCTGGCGATATCTCTCCATACTTTTTCTTTAACTTTCGCTAAATCAAAAACCAATTCGTCTACACTGATAATAATAACTTGTTTTGGACTCATACATTTATTTTTATCATAGTTTACCGTAATTGTGTAAAGATATACATCGATTTTTACTAATGTTATAATGAGCCCGTGAAATGGACACTTTTTTACCCAAATTATAGACTTGATAAGATCACGGATTTAGATTTGTCTACATTAAAGAACTATCAAATCAAAACGCTTTTAATCGATATTGATAACACGATTGTAGAGAAAGGTAAAATTCAGGTTTCTGATGAGATTAATGAATGGGTTAAAAAAATGAGTGCTGAATTTGAATGCATATTGATCAGTAACAATCCATCCATTTCAGCAAAGCATATCGCACATCAATTAAACTTAGAACTTCTTCATTTTGCATTCAAACCCTTTAAATCAAGATACTTAGTTTGGTCTCGTCATAAAGTGATTAAAAGCAAAGTAATGATGATTGGTGATCAAATTTTTACTGATGTATTATTTGCTAAAAACATAGGTGCAATGTCATGTTTAGTCAATCCAATTTCTAAGAATGATCATTTGTCTACTCGATTTTTAAGAAAGTTAGAGAACATTATCCTCAATGAATCCACACGTTAATCATTATTGTAGTGGCTGTGGCCAAAGTATACAAACGCATGATCCAGAAGCTCTTGGATATGCTCCTAAGCTTGAGAGTGAGCTTTGTCAACGTTGTTTTCGACTAAAACACTATAAGGACACTGCAGCATTTAAAAAAGATCAAGTGGACTCAAATACAGTCATTCAAATGATTTCAAAAATAAGTGGCAAGATTGTTCTCATTGTAGACGTTTCTGACATTGAGAGCACCTTATTTAGTGGCTTAAATCGACATTTTATTCAACGCGAATTTAT
>CAZHIG010000016.1:0-10006 GCA_964532705.1 uncultured Erysipelotrichaceae bacterium | reverse complement strand
CTTGCTATTCAATCTTTTCCATTCTCAAATCATCGTATTTATGACACGCCTGGGATACGATTGGAATCTTCTTTTTTAGACATTTTAAGTGTAAAAAATCAAGGTTTATATGGCATTAATTCACATTTAAAACCAAGAACCATTCAGCTTAAAGGTGATCAATGTTTTATTTTTGATGAATTACTGGATGTAAGTATCTTAGGGGATGCCCAAAGCATTACCATTTATACTTCTGAAGCATTACCCATGCATCGTACGAAACATCTAAATAGAGAGAAATATCTAATGAATAAAGATCATTATCTTGAAACGGCTAAACATACATATGAAACCATCATCATGGATGATAAGATTGATGTGGTATTCAAACAGCTTGGATGGGTGAGCATCCATGCTAAATATGCCAAAATTATCGTTACAAGCAAAGTGAAGAATTCAATTGTCTTTAGAAAGGCCATGATTTAATGCTCAACAATCAACAAAAACAAACTTTAAGATCTTTAGGAAATCGCTTAAATGCGAGTGTTCAAATTGGAAAAGATGGTTTAAGTAATAACATTATCGATATGGCAGAACGCTCAATTGTAGCCCATGATTTGATCAAGGTTTCAGTCCTTAAAACTTGTCAAAGTCCGATTCGTGAGTTGGCTTTAGATTTGGCTTCTCAAACACATTCTGACTTGGTTTTTATCATTGGAAGAACTTTCTTGATATATCGTAAAGGTAAACAAAACTTATTAGATCATGAGTAAGATTCTTTTGTTTGGTGGAAGTTTTAATCCACCTCATCTTGCACACTTAGAAATTGCTAAACTTGCACTTAAGCAAAGTAAAGCACATGAACTTTGGTTTGTTCCAAACTTAGGCCATCCATTCCATAAAGAAGAGGTTGCAAATTTTGAAGATCGTGCACAAATGCTCGAAACTTTAATTAAGCCCTTTAAAAAGTTCAAAGTAACTCGAATTGAGGCAGAGCTTTCTTCGCCTAACTACACGATTGATACCATTCAAGCTTTAGAACAAAAGTATGATGCCCATACTTTTATGTGGTTAATGGGTTCAGATCAAATTGCTAACTTTGAACAATGGAAGTCATATGAACTACTTATGAAGAACTATATGATTTTTGTTTATCGAAGATCAGATAAAGATCAAATTGTAAATCCCTTTATTGAAATTAAAAGTTCTAAAATATATCCCATTTCTTCATCGCTTATTAGAAACGGAAAACTGGATTATTGTTCAAAGCGTGTCATTCAAAGTTTTGTTCAACAAGAACAGTATTTAGAAAGCATTTCAAAATCATTGATCTCAATGAAAAGATATAATCATGTCTTATCTGTAACGAAATTAGCGCTTGATCTAGGCTCTGCTCATGGAATGGATTTACACCAAATTTTAATTGCGAGTTTATTCCATGATTGTGCTAAAGAATGGCCGCTGCCTAAGATGAAATCTTGGTTAAATGTGATTGACCTAGGATATTTAAACCAACCAGAGTATATGTGGCATGCCAGACTTGGAGCCGATTGGGTAAAAAGACATCTTCATGTCACGGATCGCGATATTCTTTTTGCCATCCAACATCACGTCCATGGAAATCAAACTCATAAACTTACTCAGGTGCTATATATCGCAGATAAATGTGAGAAGACAAGAGGGTATGATGCCAGTGACTTATTGAAAATTGCTTTTAAAGATTTAAATAAGGGCTTTCTTGCGGTTAAGATGAGTCAGTCTGAATATCTGGAAAAGGATGTATGATGACAAAAGTAGAATGTATTTTAGAGATATTGGACGATAGAAAAGCAGAAAATATAGCTCATATGGATCTTAGAAGTGTAGAGTTGATTCATGACGATATGCTCATAGCGAGTGTTTCGAATTTAAGATTGTTGAATGCAATAAAGGATTACCTCATGGATGGTTTAGAAGAAAAGGGTTATTCAATTCATCATTTTGAAGGAAACAATGAAAGTGAGTGGATTTTACTTGATGTTGGAGATGTTGTTGTGCATCTATTCATAGACAGTGCACGAGAACATTATCAACTTGATCGATTATGGTCAGATAAAAAAATACACATAGGAGATCAAACATGATAGCCATCATTGGAGCTATGGATGAAGAGATTCAAGCAATCTATGAACGGATGCAAAAAGTTGAAAAACAAAGCATCTATCAATTAGAAGTCTATTTAGGAGTGTTAAATAATAAAGAAGTCATTCTGTTTAAAAGCGGAGTAGGTTTAACCAATGCTGCCATTTCTACAAGTCTTGTTTTAAGCCATTACCCTATAAAGAGTGTTATTAATATTGGGACTGCTGGTGCTATTCATGAAGATGTAAAAGTGTTGGACGTTGTAGTTTCTACGCTTGTGACCTACCATGACATTGACATTAGCCCCTTTGGCAATCCAAGATCATTCTCTGCAGATAATCGTTTTGTTTATCGTGCGGATGAAAAACTCGTTGCTATGGCACAAAAATTAATTGAAAAAAACGTACATGTTGGACCAATTGTTTCTGGAAATCAATTTATTTCTAACGCACAACAAGTCAAAGAAATTGAAACTTATTATCCAGAAGCATTGTGTGTTGAAATGGAAGCTGCATCGATAGCACAGTGCTGTGCTTATTTCTCCATTCCCTTTATCATTTTAAGGTCGATTTCAGATCATGTTAAATCCCATGAGAATAGTATTGGATTTAGTGAATATCTAGAGAAAGCCAGTCAAAGAAGTGCTAAATTCACTTTTGATTTTGTAGAGTATATTTAATGAACTTAGAATTCTGGATCGAAATCTTTAACTCTGATTTCTGGATGAACCTTGCACTTCAATTTAAAGACTTAGGTCCTATAGCACCAATCTTTCTTGTCGTACTAGAGTCCTTACTTCCTTTTATGCCATTAATGTTAATAGTAGCTTTAAATACAGGTATATATGGAGTCTTCTATGGGTATCTATATTCCTTTATTGGGAGTGTAGTAGGATCATTGATCGTCTTCTTTTTCTTTCGTTTCTTTAAGAATAAAAAGTTTATAGCTTATTTTGTCCAAGGTAAAAGAGTATCTAAAATTTTACATTGGGTACTGATGCAGCATCCAGTCTTTGTGACTTCAATCATTGCTTCACCTTTAACGCCCAGTTCTTTTATCAACATCTCTTTTGGTTTATCAGGATACAGTAAAAGGCTTTATACAATTAGTTTAATTGTAGGTAAAGCGATTTTAATGACTTATCTTGTTTGGTTTGGCAATTCGATCAATTCAATCCAGGACCAACCCTATTTAATACTGGTTAGTTTAGCAATCTTTGCTTTGGTTTATTATTTATCCCATCGATTTGGTCATTTAACTGGGATCGAGAAGTTAAAATCTTAATTTGAATACTGTTCAAGCCAAAGATTGTTTTCGATCATCCAAGAACGGATAGAATTGATTGTAAAGATCGATTCATCACTCCATTCAAGGACAGATTTGAATTGGAGTTTTCCATTTTCTTTCCACAAGAGAACAAAAGCAGGGTATTGAGAAAAACCTAAATGGTTCTTAAGTGCAGAAGGTAGGATGTTTTCATCAATCTCTGTAATATCCACATAATAGATATTTTCAAAACGCTCAACATTTGCACTTTTTACAAGAGGTATCAATATTTCTGTATATGTGTAATAACAATCATCTGATTGTGGACTGCAAAAAAAATAAGCTTTAGAATCAATGCTTGTATGGCTTAAAAGGTCTAAGTACTCTACTTTTGTTGTATTCAAAATATCTATTTCAAAATTGGAATTACGTGTTTTTGTAAATTGGGTATAGATTGCAAATGAAATACTAGCAATTAAAATAAGAAGTAAGATAATGACTCTTTTTAAAGTTTTATTCATCCGTTTAAGTTTATCATGAGACTGAATTTACATCAATTTTGAAGTTAATCTAAGCTAGCTTTGTTATAATGGATTTCATGAAACTTATTATTCGTACATTCATAAAATGGATGCTTATTTTTCTTATTGTAGTGGCCCCGTTTTATCTATTATCAATGATGTTAACGGGTCCATTAGCCTCTTATGAAATTTCTCACCAAAAGAAGCTCGATCAGTTGTATTCGAAAACTGCATTTAATCAATGTGAATATTTAGATCATCAAAGTCTTCAAGCACAAAGAGATTTAGCACGCTGTACAGTGTTGAATAAGGAAGTATGGTTGCTACTGGATGATCAACAAAATATCATTTCAAGACTCATCATGAATAATGAAGAGTTGATTGATGTTAAGTCTCGGTTATTAAACAAATATCAAAGTGATGAATTTTTGTTTTCTTACTACCAAGATAAATTTGTATATCATTTAAAAAATAAAAAGGAAGAACTCTTTATTACGATTCAAGATGAAAGAGTCATTTTAAGTGTAAAATTAAGCCATGAGTGAACTTCATAAATACATCAATCAACAAGATTGGATTTTAGATCATGTACACAAGCTTAATTTGAAACCTAATGAACTATTGGTTCTTTTACATATTGAGAAATCAAGTCGTTTACACCTATCGATTGATCCAAAACAAATCAGTTCTCTTACTTTATTGAATGCGGGTGATGTTGATAAAGCAATCACTTCACTGATTCATAAGTCATTGATTAAAATTGAAATGACCAAAGATTCAATTCTTTATCATTTAACGCTTCCATTATCGGACACATTAACTGAGTTATCTGAACATGGCTCACTAATTCAATTGATTGAAAAAGAATTCAAACGACCATTGTCAGCGCATGAGCTGGATAAACTAAACGATTGGTTAATTCGCTTAAATGGTGAATATGTAATACATGCTCTACGAGAGGCTTTAATTTATCAGAAACTTAGCTTTGCCTATATGGATAAAATACTCTTAAATTGGCTTAATGAGGGGATTACACTCGAACAACTTAACAAAGGTTTGCGTAGATGAATGAAAAACACAAACGCATTTTAGATACCATTTATCAAATGTATCCTAACGCAGTCTGTGAACTCAATTATCAAACCAATGAACAACTTGCCATCGCTGTGATATTGAGCGCCCAAACTACGGATAAATTGGTCAATACGGTTACACCAAAGTTGTTTAACGATTTTCCAAATATAAATGATCTTGCAAATGCTGATGTTAAGGAAATCGAAAAAAGCATCCAAAGAATTGGCTTATATCACAGTAAAGCCAAGAACCTAAAAGCATTTGCTCAAGCTTTAGTCTTAGACCATCAAGGTGTTCTTCCAAGTGAGTTTGATTTATTAACACAACTCTCTGGTGTAGGACAAAAAACAGCTCAAGTAATCCAAGCAGTTGGATTCAATATTCCAGCTTTAGCCGTAGATACTCACGTCCATCGTGTTGCATTAAGATTGGGATTGGTCAAATTAAACTCCAATGTTTTTCAAACTGAAAAACAACTCAAACACTTAATACCGAAAGAAGACTGGATTACAGCTCATCATCGAATTTTATTCTTTGGTCGCTATCATTGTCAGGCTAAAAAGCCACTCTGTGATGTGTGTCCTCTCAAGGATGTTTGTAGATATCATTTAAAGCAAAAAAAAGCGTCAAATAAATGACGCTTTAGTTTTTGGTATAGACAACATCAATGGATGCTAAGCCATCACTAATCGTAATGGTAAATGAGTCGGGCTGAGGACCTGATGGATTATTTGAAATATAAGTATAGCTATTATCACCCAAACTAAGTTGTCCGTTTATGGGCTGAATTTTTACTGAATAGCTAAGATTATCTCCATTTACATCACTTGCATTTAAACTACCAGTATTTTGAGTCAAAGTTGTACTAGATACAGAAGGGGGAGTATTGGTTGTTGTATAGGTTATTGAACCAGCACTAACGAATGTACTCAATTTTATATTGGTATTTGTAGCTTGAGTACTCCCATATTTGACAGTATCAATCGTTCCAGCAACCGGTCCATTACAAGGAATAAGTGAACAATAGAAGGGACGCGTATCAGCATTTTTGCCAACAAAATCATTTATAAGGTTAATATTTTTATCGATGATATTTGCGACAAAGTTATACTGACTGAGTTTTGCTTTCTCAATAGAGCTTGAACTTGCATTGCTGGTAACCGTAGAAATTTTTCCAATTTGGGATAAACTTGCGGAATTGTCACTTGGAAAGCTTTCTGTGTATGAATGCGTAAGACCATTAGCACTCATGAAACTTTGAAATTCTTGAAGTGTTTTACCCGCAAAATCTGGAATGGTTAAATATAAGTCCGACATTTTTAGTGTTTGACAGAGTTCGGTTGAATTATAACTTGTAAATTCATACCCATAGTATCCACAGGCAACTACAGTTGAAGTATCAGCAATCGTTAAACTTGTTGTAATAGAAGGGGAGTCGGATTGTAGTTCTTGAACCACTGATCCATCAATTGTAATCTTGAGTTTGTATTTTACTGCACCGTATATCCAAGAATAATCAAACAATCTTTGACCAGTGGCAGTCACTGTTTGATCTGCTACTGTTAATGAGTAATCTTTTGTGGAAGGGGCAATGGTGAGCGCATTGGCATCAGGATAATCACTCAATTTAAAGCTTAGTGTTTTTGTGGTTCCTGTAGCACTGATGTTTGCGGTAAAGCTGCTTGGATTTGCTAAATTTGGTGTCGCTAAGGTCGATAAATTAGCATAATCAGATTTAATCAGTCCGCTGACAATTAATCCAGGATTTGTGTTTGCATTTGGAGCGACGTATGGATAAATACCAATTACGTGTGTTACATTCACCACTGTGCTTGGACGTTGAATATTTGTGGCTTTCTTGGTTTTGTAGAGACTATCTAGAATGGCATCATTTATCTTACCCGGAAGATTCAAATTGATCTGAGCTCGATCTAAATATGAGACTTGATCTTTAACAGCTTTATCATAACCAACCCAAACGGCGGTTGAGTATTCACTGGTGCCAGCCATCATCCATTTATCTTTAGCTGCACCTTCTGGGATGCCATACTCAATTCCTGTATCTCCCCAATCTGAAGTTCCAGTTTTTGCGTATACTTGGAAGTCTCTTTTTAAGACTTGCATGAAGTTACTATAAGGTCCACTGACATTTTGTTCCATCATCATTGCTGTCATATAGGAGGCAGCGTCTGAAAGGACAGTGGTGGAGGTATAAGAAGGGGTAATGGGTTCATCACCTGAATAGAATTCAATACGTGTAATGGTGTGAGGAGTAATGTAATTTCCACCATTTAGGATTGCAGACTGGGCAGCTGCCATTTGCATGGGAGAGGCTTCAAATGTAGAACCTCCTATGGCATAGCCAATATCAAAATTATTAACGGTTACGTCATTAAAACCGATGCTGTTCATATAACTGACAACTTTTTTGGTTCCGATGGTATCTACGACTGAAGTCAGTGTTTGAATGGCTGGAATATTGAGAGAGTTGCCTATGGCAGCAGGTAGTAAAATATCACCACGATAGACATTATCGAAGTTCTTTATGATGACATCGATACCTTCATATTTGATGGGTTTATCTTCAAGTAAGTGACTGGTTGACCAACCTAAATTTTCAAAAGCTAAAGGGTAAGTTAAAACCGTTTTTGCGGAAGAACCTGGTTGACGTGTCATATCCGTTGCTCGGTTATAAAGACGCTCACCATTATAGAAACGACCACCTCCAATGGCAATGACTTCACCCGTTTGATGATTCATGGTGACAATTGCAGTCTGTATGATTTCATTTGGCCATGCAATATTTTCAATCTCACCATTTTGAATGGCTTCTATGGTTAATTGAGTCTCGCGATCCATGGTGGTATAGATTTTCATAGGGACATCAACTGGATCGATGCCCGTTAATGTAATCACTTCATCAATTACTGCGTCTACATAGGCTTGAAAAGGTATTGATGTTGTGTTTGTAGAGTTGATTCCAACCAATAGATTTTCTAAAGGTGTTTGTAATGCTAACTCATAAATTGTGTCACTGATGTAACCATGATAATTCATTAAGTAAAGAACTGTATTTGTTCTTTCTTGAGCTAAATCTAAATTTTTAAGCGGATTATAGGCATTAGGTGCATTAATAACACCAGCTAGGAATGCAGCTTCTGTGATGTTGATGTCTTGAACATCTTTTCCAAAGTAATACTGAGCAGCGGTTTGTATACCCCGTTTGTTACCAGAAACACCAAAATTAATACGATTAAGATAAAGTTCCAAAATTCGCTTTTTGCTTAAAAGTTGTTCAGCTTGGATGGCTGTGTAGATTTCTTTGATCTTTCGATTTACACCATCCAAACCACTACGTGCAGCGGTTGTTTCTTCAGTTTCAAAATAAGTCGATTTGACCAACTGCATGGTAAAGGTTGAACCCCCTTGACCGAAACTAAATGACAAGATATTTTCAAATATTGCTTTTGTAAAACGAGGAAGATCAAAACCATTATGATCGAAAAAACGGGAGTCTTCGACAGCAACAAAGGCATCGATTACACTTTGTGGTAAATCTTCGTATCGAATGTTTTCACGGATTTGATATCCTACATCTGCTACCAAAACACCTTCTGAATCATATATTTTAGTGCTGTTTGAGGATTCAAAATCTTCAATGGAAATGGTGGGGGCATCTTTTAAAACAACGACAATGTAACCAACACCTAGTACACCCACAATGAGTGAAAAAACCATTGCAAGAAATACAAATTTCTTAAACAAAGATAAAAAATTTGTTTTTTTACTTAATTTTTTTTTGGATTTAAATTTTGGGATTTTCATTTGAACTTCCTTTGTGTAATTGAATGACTTTTAAATAGTCTACAGGTTTTAAATAATGGTAGTCGATTGTATGACCTTTATCTTTAAAAAAGCTTAGCGGAATAGACTTTCTCGTGTTTAGTTTAACAAATTCAATTAAATCCTCAATATATAGAAGATAAGTTTCATTTAAACTGGTAAATCTAACAATCAAGAAAGCAATTCCATGATGTCTAACAACGGACTGCATATGTTTAATTTGATGATCATGAATGTTTGAAAGTGAAAAGGCAGTTTTTGATTGTGTTTCTTTAGCTTCAAAATCGATAGCTATTCCTTTAAATACGCCATTGTAGTCCGTTGTCGAAGCAACTTTATAATAAGCTTCTGTGATTTTTGCTTGTGAACGACTAGGGTAATGTACGCTTACAACCGTAATGGGTGTTGGTTTTTTATGAATGATTGCGATATCGTGATCCAAATAATACTGATTGGTTTGATTTAAATCTTCTTCAAGGTTCATTCCTCGTTTGGATGTAGAGGCTTGTAGAATTGGATGAATCGTCTTTTTTTTCGTTGGATAATTGACCATTATTTTTATTATACCTTATGTCAAGAAGTCGCGTCGCGTTGTGGTTGTAAAAATATCAGTTCTTTGATATAAGTAGTATGCAAGGTAGAAGGTGCGATATGTCATATAAACACAGTGCAAAAAGTATTTATGATCACAGTTTCAATGTTGAATTTAAGGGATATTCAATGGTTGAGGTGGATGGTTTTCTTGATCAAATCATTCATGATTATCAAGTTTTTGAAACTGAAGCCTTGAAGACACAACAAGCCATTCAAGATTTACAAAAATCCAATGCTAACTTGCAAGCAAAAATCATCGAACTTCAAGCGCGTTTAGAAGTGAGCAGTGGAGCAGATGTTAACGCTCAACAAAGCGACTTACTTAAACGCTTAGCAAAACTTGAAAGTGAGATATATAACAAGTAGTACATTGTAGGCAATCGCTGGAGTGATTCAGAGGAAAGTCCATGCTCGCACGATCTGAGATGATCGTAGTGCTTATGCTAAATGAAACCATAAATTTAGGCACGCAAGTGACGGCAGTTTAATACCTAAGGTGAAAACTAGGGTAGAGAACTTGAAAGTGCCACAGTGACGTAGTCTTTTGGAAACAAAAGAGTGGAACGCGGTAAACCCCATAAGCGAGAAACCCAAATTTGGTAGGGGAA
>CAZHIG010000015.1:0-12878 GCA_964532705.1 uncultured Erysipelotrichaceae bacterium | reverse complement strand
GGTAACTATGATTATTTAGGATTCTAAAACTTCGATAGATTTGCTCTGTAAGTAAAAGTCGGACCAATCCATGTGGAAAGGTTAAGTCTGAAAGTTTCCATAGTTGATGGGCCTTAGTTCTCAATACATCTGAAACGCCTAATGAACCACCAATAACGAAGACTAGGTTTTTATAACTTTGTGTAAATGTTTTTTGAATAAGTTGTGATAACTCAGTCGAACTTAAGCTTTTCCCTCTTAGATCTAACAAAATCATATAGTCATCTTGTTTAATTTCTTTAAGAATGGCTAAACTCTCTTCCTCGATAACTTTTTGGTTGAGAGACTCATCATCAGTGCTGGGTAAATCCTTGAGTTCGATCACTTCAATTTTATGGTAAGGAGAAATCCGATCTAGATAATCCTTCACAAGCAAACTTAACGATTTCTCTTTAAGTTTTCCGACACATACAATTTTAATCACTGTAGTTTTACGGTTGTGCTGTAAAGTGTCTCGTTACGTTCATATTCTAATACAACCGTATCTCCAACCTTCTTCGCATATAAAAGTTTTCTAAAGGTTTTAAAATTACTAATGCTTTGGCCATCAAAGCTTAGAAGAATATCTCCTTCTTTAAGTCCCCCTAAATCAGCCGCTGAATCTTCGAGGATGTTAAAGATATAGAGTCCCGCATTTAAATCTAGACGGATGCCATAGTAGCTCTTTTGATATACCGAAAATTCATCTAAGCCTATCGCTGAAATCCCAATCAAAGGACGAATGACTTCACCACTGTTTTTGAGTTGCTCAATGATTGGAACAACTTCATTGATGGGTATTGCAAAACCCATCCCTTCAACATTGCTGCTGGCGATTTTCATCGAAGTAATCCCAATCAATTCACCAGCCAAATTAATTAAGGGTCCGCCACTGTTTCCTGGATTTATGGCTGCATCTGTTTGTAAGACAATGGAGTCCCAATCATCAATCCCATCATCATTCAAGTCGACTGGTACCAAACGGTCTTTTCCAGAGATGATTCCCATGGTAACAGAGCCTTGATATTCAAGTCCTAAAGGTGACCCAATGGCCAAGACACTCTCCCCTACTTTAACAAGTGATGAATCACCTAGTTTGAAGGCTTCTACTCCAAAGTCTGCTTCGATGCTCAGAAGTGCCAAATCTGTAAATCGATCAGAGCCAATCAGTTTAGCCTCTAAGCTTTCACCATTGGCAAAAGTGACTTGAATACTCGTTGCACCTTCAACCACATGATTGTTGGTGATGATGTGTATGTCTTTACCATCATAATCATAAATCGCCCCTGAGCCTGTGGAGAAGACTTGATTATTTGTGTTTAAACTAGAAATTCCTACCACTTTATCAAGTGAATTTTCCACCACATCCGTTACATTGCTTGAGAACTCAGTAACAACTTGTTGTATCACTGTTCCCTCAGAATTCACTTGAGTATTGGTATCAAGATTCAACACCACATAGGCCAAGTAACTATTTGAGATGAGCAAAACTAAGATCAGTAGTTTGGTAGCTAAATTCTTCATGATTAATTCCTCCTATGCTTGCGCGATGCTGATGCGCACATTTAATTAAAACATTCGATTCTTGAAGATGAGTACTTACTGTTTTTAGTGCTAAATCATGAGTATTGGCTTCTAAAGATAAATGTGCCAATAGAATCTCTTTGGTATTTGGCCCGATCACTTTTGAAAGAATCATGCCAGCATCCTTATTACTAAGATGTCCAGTGTCGGAAAGAATTCTTTGTTTAGTCGACATCGGACGATTTGAGTTCATCAGAAGTACTGGATCGTGATTGCTTTCCAAGATGTAACAGTCTGCATCCTGAATATAGGCGTAATTGTTTTGATTTAAGTAGCCTGTATCCGTAATATAGACCAAAAAGTAGTCACTGGTTTTAAATGTGTATCCATACGTTAACCCAGAATCATGTGAGAGTACTAAAGGTGTTACCTCAATGTCTTTGATGTTAAACGAATGATAGGGACTCGGCCTTTTAACCACTTTGTCCTTAAGTTCAATCGGACTGTAGATAAGCTTTATAGAATCAAATACTTTTAAGGATGAGATGTGATCGATGTGATCGTGTGTAATCAGTAGGGCATCTACAGCATCTAAGTTTACCTTGTAATTGTGAAGAGACTGTGACAAATACTTTTTTGTATGCCCACAGTCGATGACAATTTTAGCTTCTTTACTTTCAATGTATGTGCAATTCCCTTTTGATCCACTACAGAAATTGATGTATCTCATGCTAACACCCTAAATAAATACATGGGTTCTTCGCTACACCATTGACGTAAACACCAAAGTGTAAATGCGGTCCGGTGGATCTTCCAGTGCTGCCCACATTTCCAATAAAGTCCCCTTTTTCAATTTTTTGCCCAACTTTTACAGGAGGGTATCTCACCATATGCGCATATAAGGTTTTCATGCCATTATTGTGATCAATGTAGACGTGATAACCATTGCGCCAATCGTACCCAACATCCATGATGACACCACGATCCGCCGCATAAATAGGTCCATAGCGATTCACATTGTAAACAAAGTCAACGCCTTGGTGGCCTGAGTAACAGTACCAGCGACATGAGATGTGAGAGTTTCCTCCCAATGGCCAACGCAAGTCTCCAGAACCGATGCCTGGAACCACTTTCGTTCCAATTCGCATGACTTCACGCACAGGATACTTAATAATGGTTGAGGATTTAATCTCAGACTCACTCATAACGCCATTCACATAAACTTCTTCATATAATACATCTTTGTATCCGAGTTCTTCTTTAGTTTGAATGACACTCATGCCTTCTTGCATCGTTGGATCTTTAATATAGAGTGTACTTTGTGGATAAACCGTTTCTTTGGCCAATCTCTCTTTGGTGACCACTACATTAATTGGAGAATCAAAGTAAGTCACATTTAGTTCTAAACCTACTTCAAGGATTTGTGTGGTACTTTTTAAAACGTCATTGTTGATGGTGACTATTTGTTGAGGAGATAAGCCAGATTTATATCCGATTCCTTCAACAGTGTCATATTCTACAACAGTGTAAGTATCAATTGCAGGTTCATAGCCATAACTTAAAAACATTAAAACCTCATTGCTAGATTTTAAGATTTTCGAAAAAGGTGCTAAACCTCTTTGATAACTTGCTGTTTCAACAATCGAAAATCCAATCTCACGATAACCATATGACATAAGTGGTGCAGGCAATTGATTATTGATGATTAAGTTATAAGCTTCTGTCGAAATAAAGTTACTGATGTAGATTTGTTTAGCTTCTTCAAAAATGGAAATGTCTTTTACGTAGATCACTGCCCCATTTGAAAACTCAATTTTATCAACCTCAATTGAAAACAAATCATTGTTTTCCAAGTAACTAAAAATTTCACTGTCTTTGTTTTCAAATACAAAATAACTGAGTTCATCGACTAAGGTAATGTCTTCACCAAAACCCAATTTCGAGTTCTCAAAGTCAGCTTGATAAACCTTTGAGTAAACTTCACTGAGAAATTGATCAAGATTAGCCTCTTGACTCAATATCCCTATCAATTGTTGATTTTGATACACTTTAGTGATTTCAATTTGTTGATCTAAACTCTCAATGATGTCTTGTGAGATCAAACTGGACTCAGAAATTTGCACAGAAGGCACAGACTCAGAAGAAAATGCGTCAAAAGATTGAGTCGCAACCACACCAACACTGATCAGAATTGAAAGAAAGATCGATAAAAAATTACGCATACTTAAGATTGATTACCTTCAGAGAAGTTATAGAAAGCATTAATGTTGGACTCAAAAGCCAAATCAACTTGACCAATCGGACCATTACGATGTTTAGAGATTAATACTTCTGTTTTTTCAGTTTCTGGACGATCTTCATCTCGATCGTAATAAGCTTGACGATACAAGAAAAGAACCAAGTCAGCATCTTGTTCAATGGCGCCAGATTCACGCAAGTCACTAAGTTGTGGACGTTTATCGGCTCTTTGTTCAACAGAACGTGAAAGCTGTGATAATGCGATCACAGGCACACTCAGTTCACGTGCCAAAGCTTTTAAACTACGTGAGATTTCAGACACTTCTTGTTGACGGTTGTCGGATCCACCTTTCGAAGAAGACGTAATGAGTTGAATATAGTCAATGACAATCAAACCTAATTGATGTTCTGTTTGAAGTTTACGACACTTCGAAAAAATCTCAGCTACTCGTACGGTTGCAGAATCGTCAATAAATATCTTGGTTTGTTTCAAATCAGCTGCGGCTTCATTGAGCGCATTCCATTCATTGTTGGTATGAATTTGTCCCGTTCTTAACGTACTTCCTGATATTCTAGACTTTGCAGAAAGCATCCGTGTGATTAATTGTTCTGCAGGCATTTCTAGCGAGAACAAAACAACTGCTTGCTTGCTAATTTGTGCTGCGTTCAAGGCCACATTCAATGCAAAAGCTGTTTTACCAACCGAAGGTCGTGCTGCAAGAATGATTAAATCGCCTCTTTGAAAACCATTGGTGAGTCGATCTAAAGCTCTAAAACCTGTCGCAGTCCCCGTAATATTTGAATGGGTGGTGCTCATTTTTTGGATATTATCCATAACCTCACCCACCACTTCTTTTGCATTTCTAAATTCTGCAGAACGACGCGTTCTTGTGACACTTAATAATGATTTTTCTGCACTATCCATCACATCATCAATATCTGTAGAGGCATCATAACCATCGGCAGCAATTTTTTGCGCTGTTAAAATAAGATTTCTAACATAGGCTTTATCTTGGATAAGCCCAACATAATATTTTGTATTGGCTGATGATACTAGGCTTTCAGTGAGCTCTAAAACATAACTGGCTCCACCCACCGAAGCAATTAAATTGAGATCTTTAAGTTTCGAAATGACCGAAGCAGCATCAATAGGTTTACCCTCTTCATAGAGGTCCATCATTACTTTATAAAGACGTTTATTGGCTTCTACGTAAAAATGCTCTGGATGAAGAGCGAGTTCTGAAGCTTGTTGAACACTGCTTGGGTAAGCAAGCATACTAGAAAGTAAGGCTTGTTCTGTTTCTACGGAATGTGGAAGTGTTTGCATCATAAAGGTTTAACCTCAATCGTAAGATTCGCAATCACATTCTTATACAGTTCAATTTTAACTTTTGAAAATCCAATGGAGGCGATACCACCGTTATCCACAAATTTGCGTTTGTCCACATCAATTTTATGGATAGCTTTCAAAGCTTCAGCCATTTGTTTGGTGCTGATGGATCCAAAGACACGCCCGTTATCACCGGCTTTAAGTTGAAATTTCAAAGTTAAGGTATCAATCTTTTCTTTGAGAGCTTGTGCATTTTGTAGCGCCAAGGCATCTTGAAGTGCTTTGTTTTCTTTTTGTTGATTTAAGATGGCTTTTGAGTGCTCTGTCGCAGCGACTGCTTTTTTATTGCGAATTAAAAAATTTCTTGCATAGCCATCCGCAACTTCTACTTCTTGACCTTTTTTACCAACATTCTTTACATCTTCTAACATGATTACTTTCATAATTAACCTTCTATTTCGAGCGTTTCAAAGAGATTTTTTTCTAACTCTTTAAGCATACTGGCCACATCTGATCCTTCTTTTTGAAGGGCTGCTGCAGTAAAATGCCCATTCCCGTTCATTTTTTCCATTATAGCATGGACATTTATGTTGCCATTTGAGCGTGCACTGATTCCCACACTTTGTTCTGATAGTTTAGCGATGACAAAACTGGCTTCAATCCCCTCTACCAACAAGAGTTGATCAGCAACCTGTGAGATGATGCTTCTTTGAGTCATAAAACTCTCATCTGCATAAGCTAGAATGATTCCTCCTGGCAGTGTTTTCTGATTTCTTAAAATCATTATCTTAGCTTGCATATCTTCAAGACTGTCTTTTAAGAAAGCATCGCTCAGTGTGGTGTCTGCACCGTATTTCTTTAGTTGACTAGCTACTTCAAAAGTACGACTACCTGTACGGTTTCTAAAACGTTGTGTATCGACCACTAATCCTGTATACGCGAAGGTCGCCTCAAGTTCTGTGATGGGTACAGTATGTTGATGATAACTTATCATCTCACCCAACATTTCGCAGGTAGACGAAGCAGAAGTCTCAATATAGACCAGTACTGGATCAAAGCTAAAATCTTGATTTCTTCGATGGTGATCCACAATGACAACATGATCAACTTCTTTAATCAGTTTTGGTGCCAAACTGTATTCTTCTAAATGGTGGTCTACTAGAATAAGCAAAGTTTGATCTTGAATAAGGGATCTTGCTTGGGATTCATTTACGAAACGATGCAACATACTAAGCTCTGATTCATGTTGCTTATAAGCTCTTTTAAGTTTTGCTTCAAGTTTTGTATTTAATACAATTGAAACCGGCTTCTGATAAGCATACACGAAACGACTCATCAACATCGCAGATCCCAAGGCATCAAAATCAACATCAGTATGCCCCATGATCATAACATTACTGCTTTTAAGTATGAGTTCTCTTAGAGACTGAGCCATCACCCGAGCTCTAACTTTTGATTTCTTTTCTAAAGCTTCTGTAGATCCACCAAGATAGACAATATCTTCATCTAAAGTCTTAATCGCTACTTGATCTCCTCCACGACTTTGAGCTAAATCCAAAGCAGAGTTAACCATTTCTTCTAAAACTTCAAAATCATCACTTCCCCTTGAAAAGGCCAAAGATAAAGTAATGGAAACTTCTAAACTTTCTGAGACTTTACGGATCGTTTCAAGTATTGAGAATTGATCGATGATTGCCTTTTGTAGGATGGCTTCATTTAAAACCAAAAACATTCGATTGTTTCTCAAACGCTTAACAATAATGCCCATTTGGTCAGCCCATAAATAAACAGATTGTCTTATTTTTGAATCAATCAGTGTAACGCGTTGTTCATCTTCAAATTGAGTGCTTTCTTCATAGTTATCAAAATGAATCAAACCAAAAACAACTTGTTGATTGGTTAATGATGCTTTTAAATTAAGAATTTGAGTAATGTCTTTAAATACATAGGCATTGGCTTGATTGCCGCGAGTGACTAAATAACTATTCTCATTAATCTGTAGACTTACGCTGTCTTCCTCGCCGTTGATGAGTAATTTTAACTCAGGTAGCCATAACAGCAACTTTTGACCGATGACATTATAGTTTCTTTGATGTAAAAGTTCACTTAACCAAACGACTTCAAATTCTTCATTGACCACAACAATTCCCACTTCAGAGGTCAACAAAGCAGTGTAGACACTTTCACCCAACACATTTGATACTGAGATGTTTCTTTGTTCTTTTTGAGCTTCAAAGTAATCAAAAATAAATAAAACCAAAACAATATTTAAGACCACAATTAAAAGATCAATAAACCATGGTGATCTAATCTGTGAAAATAAACGCACAGATAAAACCAAAGTTATAAATAAGGTCAAAATGAGAAGTATGGGTTTTACTTTTTTTAGGTGTTTAAACATGATTACCTCTAATGGATAAAACGCATTCTAAAGTCTGTTAAACTGTCGAGCAACCCTAGTCCAATAAAAACATAGATCGCAATGCTTGGCAAGAACAGAAGACTTAAGCTAGATACTAAAGGTAACCATCGTAATTTCTTCTGACGTGCATATAAGATAATAACGATATACGCATCGATGATCAGCACAACAGTACTTAAGGTTATGGCCATCATTGCATATTGACGTAGAGAGTCCTCATCAATTAAGGCAAGTAGTCCTGCCGAAAAGAGTCCCAATAAAGTTAATACCCCAGCCCATAAGGGTAAACGATAGGTACTTAAATCCTTCATTTTGCGGGTTTGTATTTTTAGTCTTTTTAAGAGATACAACGCAAACAAATGGGTTACTAAAGATTGTAGAAAAGCCATCAGGATAAGTGCAATTGGATAAATTGCATAAACTAAACTTTCTAAGTCATTGGGAATCACTAAGCCATCCATCGATTTAAGGATATTAATGATTTCTTGAGTTTCTGCCACTAGATTATAGCCAAAGAGCGCTGCTAATGCGTACATCTCAATAAATAAGCTGATTGCACTTACGATCGTCGTGCTAACGACAAGAAAAGCATTGTCCTTTTGATGATAAACCCCATAGCCATAGACAAGCCCAACCAAAAGGGCAGTTAACGTATAAAAAACAGTAATCCAAGATCCCAACATAAAACTTAGTAGGATTGCAGATGCGACAACACTTAAACTGGCTTTAAATCCATATTGAACATAATAAAAAATAATGGGTAGAGGCAAAATCCAAATCATGTAGACTTCTAAAAGACCTGCAGTCTGCAGGTTAATGACTAAGAAAAGTGAAATGATGGCGACCATCATGGCCCCTAAAGTGATTTTTCGTACGTTATGTTTCATAAAGAGAAACCTCCACTACGTAGTGGAGGTTTATGTTTTAATCAGCTACGTAAGGCAGAAGTGCCATTTGACGAGCACGTTTAATTGCGTTAGCCAACATACGTTGGTATTTTGCATTGGTGCCTGTCACACGTCTTGGGATGATCTTTCCATTTGCGGTAATGAATCTTTTAAGTAATTCAGTATCCTTATAGTCGATCGTCGTAATGTTGTTTTTTGTGAAATAGCAGACCTTCTTACGGCCTACACGATGTTTCTTGAATGCCATGAGAGCTCCTTTTTGTTCTTTTTAAAATGGGAGATCATCACTGGAGATATCCAGCAATGGTCCTGTATTGAATTCTTCATCTGATGCTGCGCTTTGATCTGCAAAATAGCCTGGATTGGAACCTTGACTTGGGGCAGTAGTTGCCGTGTCACGATTTTGTCGTGAACCTATCAATTGAACACTGTCCGCCGTAACTTCTGTTACATAGACTTTTTTGCCTGTATTAGGATCATCATAATTGCGTGTGCTGATGCGACCTTCAACGGCAATCGTATTGCCCTTCTTCGCATACTGATTTAAGAAATCAGCAGACTGGCGCCACGCGACACAGTTAATGTAATCCACTTCTTCGTTTTGTCCATAACGACGATTAATCGCTACACTGAAACGTGCCAGTGAAATTCCAGATTGTGTCTTGCTGTATTGTGGATCTCTTGTAAGGTTTCCTACAAGAACGACACGATTGATCATATGTGTGATCCTCCTAGTTCAGTTCGTCTAAGTTTAAGACTAAAAAACGAACGACGTTGCTATCAATGCGAGCTAAGCGATCAAATTCTTTTACAGTCTCTGGCTTGGCTTCTACTTTGAGTACCATGTAGTACCCTTTGTTCACGTCATTGATGGGGTAAGCATATTCTCTTACGCCCCACTCATCGGTATGTTTGATGACCCCTCCATCATTCGTAATGATGGCGTGTAGGGATTCTACCAATGTTTGACGTGAAGCATCGTCTAGATTTGCATTGACGATATACATGATTTCGTAGTTTCTCATGTGTTCACCTCCTTGTGGTCTATTGGCCTTTTCAGGCAAGGAATGAATATTTAAACTCTATTCCGTTATGCGATTATAGCATGAAGTCTTGCTGATGTAAATGATATAAAAAAGGCTTTCGCCTATTTTACGTCATCTAATGTTGTAATCTTGATGTTTGCGTATGAACCTTCAACCACTCTAATCTTACAAACGTTAAAGTGCTCAATGATTTGTGCATCATCTGTCCCATGATAATCCTTTTGCATTGCTAATTGATGCGCTTTTAATATGGTTTTTGTTTTAAAAGCTTGGGGCGTTTGCGCATGCATTAATTTTGAGCGATCAACCGTTTTTACAATGTATCCATCTTCAACTTCTTTAATGGTATCTTTAACTTTGACACCTAATATGGCGGCTTCTTCTGTTTCCATCACTTTTAATAAATCATGAATGCATTCTTGAGAAAGCCAAGGTCGAGCAGCATCATGAATTAATACGATATCTTCTTTAGTAGCCATTAAGCCATTGTAGACTGAATCTTGACGTGTAGGTCCACCCCCAACATTAACTATTCTACCTGCTTCATGGGTTGCCACAATCTTGTAGAGATCATTTTGGTTGGTCACAATGACAATTTGAGTGCAGTTTTCATCTCTTAAAAAGATATTTAAAGTTGTATCCAATACGGTTTGTCCACTGGGCAATGGAAAAAATACTTTGTTGTAGCCCAATCCCATTCGTAATCCTTGTCCCCCCGCAACAATCAATGCAGAATAATTCATAATTTCCCTCTTTTGTATCATTCTATCAAAACTTATTTAGTTTTACGCAATATCCTTAAAAAACTATGTCATAATGTTTCTGCTTAGCTTGGTGCTTCATTGAAGCATAATAGGGAATTTGTGATAAACAAAGCTGTCCCAGCAACTGTAGGTCGTGACGATAAGCGTATACCACTGAGAAATCGGGAAGGTGCTTAAAGGATGAACGATCAGCCAGTAGACCTGCCAATATTAAGCCACGATATTTATCTTCTGGGATTAAGATAAAAAGACAACGCTGTCTTTTTATGCACACCCATTGGGTGTGCATTTTTATTAAAGGAGCTCAAGATGAGAAAAGTTTGGATCAGTTTATCAGTCATTGCAGTTATCGGTTTAGCTTATTTTGGATTAAAACCCCTATTGTTCCCAAGCATGGAAGGTTCAAAAACCATTGAACTAAAAATAGTCCTCAATGACACCGACATCCTATTTGAAGAAAGTGTACAAACAGATGCATTAACCTTAGGCGAATTGATTGAAGAAGTCGATGCATTCTATGAGGCTATTAGTGTTGAATATTCCGGTTCAAAAACAGATGCCTATGGCAGAATGCTTTTGGCCATCAATGAACATAAAACAGAAGACATGAGCACGGGTCCATGGTGGTTGGTAGAATCTGAAACAAATGTCGACTGTGTAGCCGCAGGTTATTGTAATGGAATTGATCTTCAAAGCATTTATGACTTAGATGCTTTTACCCTTAATTTCACTTCGAGTTATTAATGGCTTCGATTAAGCGTTTGGTCTTAATGGCCCTCTTTTCAGCCACTGCCTTTGTTTTACAAATCGCGTTGGCTTCATTCCCCAATATAGAATTGGTCACCCTTTGGTTTTTAGTGATCGCGCAAATGATTACACTTAAGGAATCTTTTATTGTGATTTTCATCTTCACGCTACTTGAAGCTTTGGTGTGGGGATTTGGGGACTGGGTCATCGGCTATTTGTGGATATGGCTACTTTGGATGGTGATGATTCAAATGCTTAAACCCACATTAAAGGAAAATGAATTTGCTTGGGCATTTTTAGGTTTGTTGTATGGGTTAATCTTTGGTGGACTCTTCGCAATTCAATACGCATTGATGTATGGTGTACAGATGGGTATGTTATATTGGTTAAGGGGTCTATTATTCGACTTAATTCATGGCGCAAGTAACTTTATCTTGATCCTAATTTTATATAAACCTTTGATTAAAAGCACACAGAAATTACTCAATCGATGGAGGTATTTAGGATGACCATTAGCACTAAAAAAGGAGATTTGGGCATGACCGATCTTAAGGATCGTCGTGTCTCAAAAGACGATGCGACCATCATTGCCTTAGGCGACTTAGACGAATGCAGTAGCCTTATCATTCATATGCAAGCTACCCATGGTTTAGATAAACAAGTATGGGAACCCATCGTCTTAGATCTATATCAAATTAGCGGAGTGCTTTCTGGTTATGTTGAAAGTTGTAACTTAGATCAAAAAATCTAAGCCTTTGAAACTTACATCGCCTCAAAGCAGAATAAAGTCCATCATTTTATCTTTCCATTTGATCAAAAAGATTCTGCACATTTGCACTATGTAAGAGCGGTGGTTCGACGTGCAGAGCGCTCTGTGGTCTTATTAAATGGGATATCTCCCATTCAAGCCAGCATCATCGTTTATTTAAACCGTTTATCTGATTTTATCTTTGCGCATGAACTCTAAAAAAATGTAAGTCATTTTCATAAATATCTGTTTTGTCTTCATGTTAAAATTACATCTATCAATTACAAGGGGTGCCTTATGAAATACTCTACCAACGCAATCGAGAAACTGAATGCTGATATCCGCGCTCATTTCCCTCATATCTTCCCAATCGAAAACACAGATCACTTGACACACGAAGGTGTGTCTCGTTTAGTCATGTTGGATCGTTACTCACAAAAAGATCGTAATCTTAAAACCTTAGGGATTGGTGACATTGTTGTCACTGTGGTAAAGGAAGATCCAAAGTTTCCTTCTCGTGGTGTTGGCACCATTGCTGCTATTGATCACGCGAATGAGACAGCTCACATTGTGCTTGAAGAGGAATTCAGAGGTTCCTTAGAAGATACCAAAGAAGCTGAAACAGGATTAATTAAGCGTCCTTTGCGTCAAATTGACAAACCTTTAGAAATCTTTTATGAACAAATTGCTAAACGTGTTGGCGGATCTCTTGCCTCTACTGAGAAAACTGAAACTGATCAAGCAAAATATGCGGTTAAGTTTTCTGAAGAGCTCGCCAAATTAAATGTCATTCCAGCGGGTCGTGTTCTTTACGGAGCTGGTTCTGGTACTCAAGTCACTTATTTCAATTGTTTTGTTATGCCTTTTATCAAAGACTCCCGTGGTGGAATTTCTGAACACCGTAAAGAAGTCATGGAAATCATGTCTCGTGGGGGTGGTGTTGGTACCAATGGATCAACCCTTAGACCTAAAGGGGCACCTGCCAAAGGGGTAGGTGGTAAATCTTCTGGTGCAGTTTCATGGCTTAATGATTTAGCGAACCTTACCCATCTTGTTGAACAAGGTGGCTCACGTCGTGGGGCTCAAATGATCATGTTGGCAGACTGGCATCCAGACATCATTGAATTCATCAT
>CAZHIG010000014.1:4055-13123 GCA_964532705.1 uncultured Erysipelotrichaceae bacterium | reverse complement strand
TTAAATCCTTTGCCTTACTTAAGCCTTCTTTATGTTTTACCCATTTCTTATTTAAACTCAATCAATGGTTTACTCCATCTGTTATTCATTGGATTGGGTGCAATCATGGCCTATGATCAAGCGAGAATTTTATGAAGAATTATTATCGAAAAAGCTTAGCCCATATTGATTTAGATGCTTTAAGTTTTAACGTTAAAGCTTTACAAGACATTCATCAAAGTACTTTAATTGGCGTGGTAAAAGCCAATGCCTATGGGCATGGTGATGTGATGGTTTCAAAACACCTAGAAAGCTTAGGCATTCATTTTCTAGCGGTTGCCTGTTTAGATGAAGCCATTCATTTAAGAAGAAACAACATTCAGGCTGAAATTCTTGTCTTAGGCTATGTCAACCATGAAGACATTCAAGATGCGATTAAACACAACGTTACCTTATCTCTTTTATCTTTGACTTGGTTAAAAACCAGTCCATTCTTAAAAGGTTTAAAACTGCACATTAAAATTAATACTGGTTTAAATCGTTTTGGGATCCATCCAGAGGATGTGAAAGAAGCATTGTCTCTGTGTGTTGAAAAGAATGCAAGAATCGAAGGTATCTTTACACACTTTGCTTCCAGCGATGAACCTCACAGTCCTCAAACAGCTCAACAATACTCCCTCTTCGAATCTATTGTTAACTCATTAAATTACAATTTCAAATGGATTCATGCCTCAAATTCTGGAGCCGCAGTTCACTTTAAGACACCCATTTGTAATGCGGTAAGAATTGGACTATCTTTATATGGCTACTCTGATTATCCTATTGAACTCAAACCAGTCATGCGCTTAAGCACACAAATCCACGAGATTAAGCGGGTTAAAAAAGGTGAAGCAGTTGGTTATGGTGCCAATTACATCACTCAAGAAGATGAATGGATTGCGACCCTTAGCATTGGGTATGCGGATGGACTCCATCGTCTATACCAAGGTGCACAGTGCTATGTGGACGGCCAATACGCGAGCTATGTTGGACGGATTTCAATGGATATCGCAGTGATTAAATTAGAGAAAGAAGTTCCTGTATTAACTGAAGTTGAAATCCTAGGTAATCACATCGACATTTTTAATTTAGCCAAACACCTTGGAACCATTCCTTATGAACTCTTTACCATGGTTTCTGATCGTATTCCTAGAGTTTATTATAAAAATAATACAATTATTGAAGTTATCAATTACCGTTTATGAATCCAATCAAGCTTAGAAAAGAACGATTGAATTGCATTGCAACGCATGCCCAAGAAGATCCAAACATTCTGGCGTTTTTAGCTTTAGGTTCTGCCTCTGATCAAAATCGTCTGGATGCGTATTCCGATTTAGATTTCTTCTTAATTGTTAAAGATGGTTATGCTCATCAATACATTCAAGATCTGTCTTGGTTAAGTGTATGTCAAAAGCTTGCTTATCAATTTCAAAACACCGTTGATGGACATAAAGTATTGTATGAAGATGGGATCTTTGCAGAATTTGCAGTCTTTGATGCAACACGGATGAAAGACATCGCCTTTGTACCAGGAACGTATTTATTTAATAAAGATCCTAAGAATTTATTAAACGTTTCTTATGTACAGTATCCTGTCTATTCGAACTCACTTAACTTTCTGATTCAAGAAGCGCTTACCAATCTATACATTGGTTTAGCACGTTATCATCGTGGTGAAAAACTAGCAGCCTTTAGACTGATCCAAGTCCATGCGGTGAACCGTATCTTAGAAATCCATCATCTTCAAAACAAAGATGCTATTGATCCATTTGCCCTTGAACGACGTTATGAACAAAGACATTCAGAAAACTCTGAATTGATTGAGTCTTTCTGTTTAGGTTACACACAAACCATCAAGTCCGCTCGAAATATTCTCAATTATCTTGAGTCCATGCAAGCGATCAATCCAAGCTTAAAGAAAGAAATTGAAAACTTATTAAAATTGACCTGATTGGGTCTATTTTTATGGATTGTTATTCATTTCACTTTCATATCTTCATGCTAGAATAAATCTGTTGTTTTGCTAAAAGGATTATTTATGAACCATCGTAGAAATTTAACCATTACCTATGTCTTTGAATTCTTAATGAATGTTAACTTTATGCAAGCATTGTGGATGACTTATCTCGCCTTTAAAGGATTAAGCTTATGGGAGATTGGTCTTGCTGAAAGCATGTTTCATGTGGTCTCTTTAATCATGGAAGTCCCCACAGGGGTTATTGCGGATCTCTATGGCCGTAAGATTTCAAGACTCTTAGGGACTTTTATGCGCATCATTTATCTTTTGATTCTCTTTTGTGTAGACTCATTACCCATGGCGCTACTCGCGTTTACGTTTACGGCTCTTTCTTATAATCTTGAGTCTGGCTCAGATACCGCTTTAATCTATGATGGCATGATCGCTGATGGGATGAAAGATGAATTTACTCAAGTTCAGGGTAAACGCGAAGTCATCCTTCAGTTTGCTTCTATCATCGGTGTATTTACGGGTGGATTACTTGCAGACATTTCTTATGCCCATGCGATCTCTTTGACCTTACTTGTAACATCTATAGCACTCGTTGTAGGTCTATTCTTCATTGAAAGTCCCTACCAAAAATCTGAACATCGTCCAAGCTTAAAAGAACATTTTAAATCCATGTGGCTAGCCATCAAGGGTCAAAATGAACTCTTAAGCTTAATGGCACTTGCTGGTTTCTTTTTATCCGCAATGGTCTCATTGCACTTCTACATAGGGATTTACTTAAAAGATGAAGGTATGACTTTAAGTCAAGTATCTCTCTATCTATTAATCTCTCCTTTAGGAGGCATGGTGACAGGACTTTTATTAAAATACATCGATCAGTATTCAGATAAAATCCTACGTATCAGTCCTCTTTTGGTTTCCATCTTCTTAGGCTTGGTATTAATCCCTGTATTAAGAATTCCCAGTCTATTCGTTTTAGGAGCACTGAATACCCTTGTCTTTGTGTTTACCAATGAGCGCATCAACGAAAAAATCGAAAGTGCTCAACGTGCTTCCTTACTCTCTGTCAATGGAATGGTCTATTCTATTGTGATGGTCGTCTTATTTCCACTGATTGGATACATTGGAGATATTACGCAACTGAGAATTGCGTTAATGGTTCTAGCTTTCTTTACTGGACTGATGGCCTTAATCTTTATGCGTTGGGGCCAACATCATCTTCAAAAATCTTAACAACAAGATATAAAAAAACACCTAAGGGTGTTTATTTTTTCCAAAATGTAGTGCAATCTTTCTTGTCTACAAGGGTGTAGTCGATGATTTTCTTCAACAAATCAAAGTCTATGGGGGTCTCCCACTTAATTTTAAATAAAGCTTTAGAGCGCTCATAACCGGCTTGATCAATCTCATCTTTAAACATTTCCAAAAATGGAAGTTCAGGTGCGACAGAGATGTGTTTCTTTGAAGCCGAGTAAGCGATGATAAAGGTATCATGATCAATAAACATCGGTTGATTCCAAGCAATTCGTTTCCCTAAATTTGGATAGGTCTTATCCATCCAGGTGTAAATGGATCTTAACTTTTCTTGCTTTTCTAAATCTGGGACTTCTAAAATAAAGGGTTCAAAATTTTCCATACTTTAATCATAAAGAAAAGAGATGAAATTTTCATCTCTAACGTTTTAATCATGGTCTTTATATTTATGATGATGAACCAATTTAGGATTACTCATATCTGATAACGCATAGAGCTTTAACTTTGATTGATTGGCTAATTGAGTGAGTTCTGCAATTAGAGATTCACTTAGTATGGGCAAGTTGTACTCATGAAATTGTTCCTTTAGCTCAACAAACGCTTGAGCTTCTTCCATTTGCTTCATTAAGCGATCCGCATCCATCCCATACGCTTCAATCTTTTCAAAATTCATTTTAAAGATACGAAGTGATTTCTCGTATAAAATTTGAGCCCCTTTTAAATTATCAGCGCGCCAATGGTATTGTGCGACCGCCAATTGAATAAAGGCCATTAGTAAATGATCTTGGGGATTGCCCAGCTCAAACCACCACTCTTCTAAAAAATCATGACAGCGATAATAATCCCGTGTCACATGAAATTCATAGAGATACTGAGTCCATCTTTTATCCATGTTTAATATTTTAATGGAAAACCATCTAAAAGTTTTATCAATTGCCCATCATTCCCATTCAATGGTGGCAGGCGGTTTTGGGGTGATGTCATATATAATGCGATTGATGCCTTTGACTTCATTAACGATGCGCTTTGAAACGACATCTAACACTTCATAGGGAATTTTCGCATAATCAGCCGTCATCCCATCGATTGAACTGACTGCTCTTAAACCGAGCGCATAATCATAGGTCCGTTGATCTCCCATCACACCCACAGATCGAATGTTGGTTAAAACTGTAAAGTATTGCCAAATGTCTTTTTGTAGATTTGCCTTTACAATCTCGTCGTGGAATATCGCATCACTCAATCGAACCAAATCACACTTCTCTTTGGTCACCTCACCTATGACACGAATGGCTAAACCAGGTCCTGGAAAAGGTTGACGATAAACCATGGCATCACTAAGACCTAGTAGAAGTCCTAAAGCTCTCACTTCATCTTTGAAGAGTTTATTTAAGGGTTCAATCAGTTTAAACTGAATGTCTTTAGGTAAGCCCCCCACATTATGATGGGATTTAATGGTTTGAGCTGTCTTGGTTCCAGATTCAATCACATCAGTATACAAGGTTCCTTGAGCCAGCCATTTGATGTGACTGAGTTTAGAACTTTCTTCCTCAAAGACACGAATAAATTCTGTTCCTATGATTTTACGTTTTTGCTCAGGATCTTCAATATCCTTAAGTTTAGATAAGAATCGTTCTTCAGCATCCACCACGATCAAATTGAGTTTAAAGTGACCTTCAAAGGTATCCACAACTGTTTGTCGTTCATTGAGTCGTAAAAGTCCATGATCAACAAACATACAGGTGAGTTGAGATCCAACGGCTTTATGAAGGAGTGCTGCGACAACACTTGAATCCACTCCACCCGATAATGCACACAAGACTTGGTCTTTTTTTACAGTATTACGAATGCTTTGTACTTGTTGTTCAATAAAGTCTTCGAGTTTCCAATTGGCTTGAGCCTTACAGACATCAAACACAAAATTAGAAATCCATTCTAAACCTTCTTCACTGTTTCGAACTTCAGGATGAAATTGTACCCCATAAAATTTAGAATGATCATTCGAAATCGAAGCGATGACTCCTGAGTCGCTTTTCGCATCCACCACAAATCCATTGGCTAATTTAGCTACATGATCCCCATGACTCATCCAAACTCTTTGTTGAGGGCTTAAATCATGATTTAAAGAAGATTTATTTTTAATGTGTATGGAAGCTGGTCCATATTCTCGACTTAAACCTGCTTCAACTCTTCCACCGAGTTGATGGGTCATCAGTTGCATCCCATAACAAATCCCAAAAATAGGCAAGCCTAAAGTATAAATTTTAGGATCAATGCTAAACGCATCCTGATCATAAACTGAATTAGGTCCACCAGAAAAAACGATCCCTTTAACATCTTTTGTAATAACTTTCTCTAAATCAACATCATGTGAAACAAGTTCACTAAAAACTCCCATTTCACGGATGCGACGGGCAATCAATTGATTGTATTGTGATCCAAAATCAAAAACCAGTATGGTATCAGCCACGGTAGTTGGGTGCCTCCTTAATGTTTGACACATCATGAGGATGTGACTCTTGAAGTCCTGCATTGGTAATCTTTACAAACTGCGCATCTCTTTTTAAAGACTCGATGTCTTTTGCTCCACAATAGCCCATACCCGATCTTAAGCCCCCCATCATTTGATACAAGACATCTGCAATCGCACCTTTATAAGGCACAGTGGCTTCAATGCCTTCTGGAACCAATTTCTTAAGTTCTTTTTGACCCCCTTGAAAATACCGATCTGAACTGCCTCTTTGCATGGCACTTAAAGATCCCATGCCCACATAAGTTTTGACTTTCTTACCAAAGACTTCTAAGACATCGCCTGGTGTTTCTTCACACCCTGCAAGCAATCCACCCAACATTACCGCATCGGCGCCTGCGCCAATGGCTTTAACAATGTCGCCTGATAGTTTAATGCCTCCATCGGCAATCACAGCCACATTCAAATCTTTTGCAACGCTCACCACATCCATCACGGCACTCAGTTGAGGAACACCAACCCCAGAGACCACTCTTGTTGTGCAAATTGAACCTGGACCTACTCCTACTTTCACAATATTTGCCCCTGCTTCAATCAAGGCTAAAGCAGCTTGAGCCGTTACAATATTTCCCCCAACAATATCCAGTTTTGGATAGCGACTTCGTATCTCTTGAATGGTATTTAAAACCCCTTTAGAATGACCATGTGCAGAATCTACAGTAATCACATCAACCCCTGCGTTAACCAAAGCTTCAACACGATCCATGGTGTTGATGCTGACGCTGACAGCTGCACCCACCAATAACATACCGTTTGAATCTACTGCACTCTCTTCATTTCCTTTACAAACTTTAACCGCTTTAACCATTTCAGCTTGTGTATCAATGGAAAGGTTTTTATGAATGAAACCTAAGCCACCTGCTAAGGCTAAAGCTTTAGCCATTTCATACTCCGTAACGGTATCCATGGCAGCAGATACGACAGGAATCTTTAGGACTAAACGATCACTCAAGCGAGTCTTTAAACACACATCAGCTGGTACCACTTCTGAGTAGGCGGGTACCAAAAGCAAATCATCAAATGTATAACCTTCCTTAATCACTTTCTGATTATAATGTTGCATTTAAAACCCTCCATTTTTTAACACAGATTATAACAAACCCTAGGCATAAATCCTAGGGTCTTTTTACTTTTGAAAAACTTAAGATGGCACAGGCACTCACTGCACTGAGCGCAACTTTAGCTTGATTGGGATAATGGATTTGAATGGCAACATCACTTTGATCTATGACAGCTCTAGAGAGGCCTCGCATTTCTCCGCCAATGGCTAAGATAAAACGAGTTGGGAAGCGATAGTCTAAATAATTAACACTGTCATCACGACGCATTGCACTGATGAGTTTAAAGCCTTTTTGTCTTAAAGTTTTAAGATTATTTTGAATGTCTTTAAGTAAAACGACTTTAATGCGATCAAAAGCTCCAGCACTGCTTCTCAGTAGTACTGTTTCTGCTTTCGACCAATCACGATCACTCAATAAAACGGCTTGCGTTCCACTGGCATAAGCCGTTCGAATCATTTGACCTAAATTGAATGGATCTTCAACCCCTTCAATCAATAAAACATCATCAACGTTATTTAAATCTTTTAATTCTTGATAGCTTCGAACACTGACTTCTGCAACGATGCCTCCAAAATTCTTAGAAGTCACAAAGGCTTCCATTGTATCTTGATCAATTGTACTAAATGGCACATTTGATTTTTGACATAAGCGTTCGATATACTCAAAATCTTTTGATTTCTTCCCTTTTAAAAGATATACATGATGAACCTGTCTTGTCTTTGATTCTAATGCTGCTTTAATTGAAATGGCACCATCAATGATCATTCTCTTGTCTCCTTGCGCACAAAGGCAAATTGAGATACCTCTTTGCCAAAATAAAGCCAAGGCTTGGTATTAGCAACCTTCATAAATTCAATCGGCTCACCTTTTTCATTTTTAAGAGCATTAAGAATAAATTGTTTCTTATTAAGACTTTCATCAAAAAGCTCCAATGTATCTCCCACATGAATTGCATTCTTCAGCTCGACTTGAATCCAACCTTCGTTTTGGGCAATCACTTGACCTACAAAACTTTGAAGCACAGATGTCTTTTGACTCAAGTATAAGTGATCTTTGGCACTGGGTAAGTGTCCATAGAAACCATCAAAGGTTAAGCGTCCTTCCGCTTTTTCTAATTCTTTTTGAAGGCTTGGGATTAAAGTTTTAACATCTTTCTTTGCTTCAATCGCATCGATGAGTTGACGATAACTTGATACAACCACGGCTAAGTAATATGAAGATTTCATGCGTCCTTCAATCTTTAAAGAACTGACTTTTGCCGCAACAAAATCTTGAATCCAACTCAGGGTTGAAAGGTCTTTTGAGCCCATGGTAAATGGATTCTCATCTGTGCTTAGCACTTCATCACCTACTTTTAAGCGATAATACCATCGACAAGACTGCGCACAGCCTCCTCGATTGGCATCACGTAGTGTCATTTCATTGCTTAAGGTGCAACGACCTGAATAATTAACACACATGCCTCCATGAATAAAGATTTCTGTATCTACAATCGCATGTTTTTGAAGCGCTTGAACCGCATGGATATCAAGTTCTCTAGCCAAAACCACTCGATCGACCCCAATGCGTTTATAAAACTCTAAGGCTTTTGAATTGGTAATCGAGAGTTGAGTACTTAAATGAAGTTCAAAACTTAAATTTAAAGCTTTCGCAATCTTAACCATCGAAAGAGATGCGACAATGATCGCATCCACTTTTGCGTCATCAAGAGCTTTTAAGTACGTTTCTAAACCGACCAAATCTTCTTCATGAGCCAACATATTAACCGTCACAAAAAGCTTCTTGTGTCTTTCATGGGCATATAAAGCTAAGTCTTTGATTTGTTCTAAATCAAAATTACTGGCTTTGGCTCTGAGTGAAAAGCGTTTACCCCCCACAAAGACAGCATCGGCCCCATAGGCATAGGCAACTTTAGCTCGTAATGAATCGCCTGCAGGCGCAAGTAGTTCAATCATGCTTTAAGTTCTTCCTTGGTTAAGTTTGTTTTACGAAAGAAATAGGCTAAATCAAAGCTATACTTTTGTTTAAGTTCTGAAGGTATTTCTGTTTGATGAAGTCCTGCTTCAATTAAAGCAATAAAGTCATGTTCATCGATAAATAAATCATCACAGTGTTGAGCATAAAAATCAGTAAACGCTTTTGAATACTCAAATCCATATAGGATTTCAGCACGATAGGTACTAAAAGCATTCTTCTCTTCTAAGATTGGCATCCAGCCTTCTCGCTGAGTCTCTTGAAT
>CAZHIG010000014.1:0-3955 GCA_964532705.1 uncultured Erysipelotrichaceae bacterium | reverse complement strand
TTATCACCCTTGTATTGAAGTTCATTTAAATACTCATAGACGGCAAAATCAGAAAAATAGACAGCTTTAGGCTGATAACTTAAATGCAACTCTAACTTTTCTTTAAAGTGATTAAGTTGAGGATCTTCTAAATAGGCGTTGATGTTGAGCGCCCAGTTCCCTTGCGTAAGTTGAATACGCTCTATGAATTCTTCATCATTTAGTACTTTAGGTGTATGGTATGAAAAGTGAGGTTCAGTCAGTACAAAAAGATGTCCTTGTTTAACAAAGTGTTCTATCACTGCTTTAGATTGTGTCCATAAGATTGTTTTGATCATAAAACCTTATCCATCATAACAAACTTTAGCCTAAAAAGAAAAAACACTGACAGGTCAGTGTTTGATTTCATCGAGCGCTTTAAGGACCAATTCAACATCTAAGGTTGGATCGACTTTTTCAAAGACATGACTAACGATGCCTTCAGGATTGATGATAAAGGTTGTACGAGCAACCCCCATGACCTTCTTCCCATACATGTTTTTCTCAACCCATAAACCATAGGCATCGATGGCTTGGTGTTCATTATCTGCTAAGATGTCAAAATTTAAAGTGAAATCTTTTTCAAATTTTTGATGACTCTTCACATCATCTTTAGAGATGCCAAAGAGTACAACATCTCTCTTTTTAAACTCTGAGATTGAATCTCGATAAGAACAAGCTTGTGTGGTACAACCAGGGGTATTGTCTTTAGGATAAAAGTACAAGACCACCCACTTCCCTTTATACGCTGATAATGTTTTAAGTTCTCCTCTTTGGTTTTTTAAACTGAAGTCTGGAGCGATGCTTCCTTTTTGAATCATGGTTATTCTCCTTTATATCGATATTATGTTTAATTCTTTTTTATTTATCTACTCATTTGACTTGATAAATACGCGCCTCATAGGGTCTAAAAATCATTTTAGACACAAGACTTCCGCCTTGAGGATAATTGGTCATCAGCATTTTTGCTGTTAAATATTGCTCTTCAATTTTAAAGGTCGCATGTTTCTTAGAAAGATTAAGTAAGATGATAAATTCATGATCCGCGTCATAACGATGAATTCCGATCATCTGTTTGTGAGATTTAAGAATGGCATCAATCTTTCCAAATGCAAAAGTAGGATATTTTTTATACATTTCAATGAGTTCTTTGGTGTAGCTTAAAATGGAATATGGATCCTTCTCTTGTGCCTTAACATTAATATCTTTGGTGTTTGGATTCACTTTAATCCAAGGTAATGCGGAACTAAAACCCGCATAAACATCATCCGTCCATTGCATTGGTGTCCGTGCATGATCCCGTGTCATTTTCTGAATGACTTTCTTGGCTAGCCATGCAGGTAAATGCATCATCGATTGAAGCACTTCATAATCATTGATGGCTTCGTAATCTTTCCATTCATTAACTTCAAGTTTTAAATTGGTCATCCCAATTTCTTCACCTTGGTAAAGAAAGACAGTCCCTTTGGAAACAAAATTGAGTGTAAGCAATAACTTTGCACTTTCTTGATGGTATTTTTGATCATCTCCATAACGTGAGACTGCTCTTGGTTGGTCATGGTTGGATAAGAAATTTCCTAATCCAAACCCTTTTTCTTGAGATGCAAATTGCCAATCAAAGTAAATCGTTTTAAACTCTAAAGTTGTATAACGATAGCCTTTCCTAAAATCATATTTACCTAAAGGACCACAGCCAATTAAAGCTAAGTCAAAATGAAACATCGCATCCAGTTCACTCGACTCAAATCCACTATAAAGGGCAGCACTTTCAGGGTTAATTAAGACACCTTCGCCAATAAATAGACCTTCTTTATCTTTCAAGACCTTTTGATACATTTCTTGAAGATATTCATGCGACTTTTTAAGGGAGACAAAATGTTCTTTCGCAAATACTAACTTTTTTGAATTCCCAACACTGGGTAAACCCGGTGTTTTTGAAATCATGTTGATGACATCCATTCTAAATCCACTGACCCCTAAATCAAGCCAATATTTCATGACGTCATAAAAGGCTTCTCTAACCTTTGGATTTTCCCAATTGAGATCTTTTTGTTGGGGCGTAAAGAGATTTAGACTGTAATATCCATCTTCATGTTTTGACCAAGCTGATCCCCCAAATAAACTCATCCAATTGTTGGGTGTTTCATTCCCATAAGCCTCTTTAAAGAAATAAAACGCACGATAGGGACTCTTAGGATCATGGAGGGCAGCTTGAAACCAAGGATGTTGATCAGAGGTATGATTGGCCACCAAATCCATTAATAGTTCTATCTTTGCTTCTTTTAAACTTTTAACAAGTAACTTAAAATCTTCCAAAGTCCCAAACTCTGGGTTAACACTGTAATAGTCACTGATGTCATAGCCATAATCATGGTTTGGGGATGCGTAAATGGGCGATAGCCAAAGTGTTGTGATCCCTAAACTCTTTAAGTATGGAATTTTTTCAATAATGCCTTGAATATCACCAATCCCATCTCCATTGGAATCTTTGAAGGATCTTGGCCAAATTTGATATACAACACTTTGCAATTGAGCTTTTTGCATAAAAGTTCCTCTTTTTTTTAGTGTATCATGAAAGCATGATCACGCTTAAAGACTATCTTGATGCTTATCCACAACTCAGCACTGTACTGGCGGTTTCAAAAACGCAAAGCATCGAAAATATCGAAACTTTACACACTTTAGGTTTTAATGATTTTGGAGAAAATAAAGCGCAAGAACTGAAACTTAAAGCCAGTATTCATCCTGAGTATCATTGGCATTTTATTGGTCACATTCAAAGCAATAAAATTAAAGAAATCGTACGTTTTGCCACCACCATTCACTCCGTAGAATCTTTGAAACATCTTGAATTGATTGAGAAAGAAGCTTCAAAACTTAATAAATTGATTAATATCTTCATTCAAGTCAATTTGACTCAAGAAACACAAAAGTCAGGCTGTCATGAAGATGAGCTTGATTCACTCTGTGAGTTTATTAAAACATGTCCCCATTTAAAGCTAAAAGGGCTTATGGTAATGGGACCCTCAAGTGCAGAAACAAAAGAAACTGAACTTATATTTAAGAAAGCCCAAAACCTTATTAAACAAACACAAAAAAAACATCCAGAATGTACAGAACTCTCGATGGGGATGAGTCAGGATTTTGAGATTGCCCTCAAATACGGGTCAAGCATCATTCGATTAGGAACACGTCTATTTGGAAGTCGAACGCGTTAATCTTTGATCTAACCATTGACTGAAATGATCACTCATTGATATCGCAATGGTTGGTAAAATAAAGAATACACTTAATCCAAATTGCATCCACAAATCAAAATGATGCGGTAAAATGCTTTGTAAATAATAATATACAGGTAAATTAACCCAAGTGTAGATCATAAAATAACTCGCATTTTGTTGTGACAACGCAAAAATAGTAGCGTATAAAGTAAACATTAAAACAAAATACACTCTAGCCTTATGCTTTAAGGCTAAAAGGCTTTTAAATTTGAGATTCAACAAGATGTTACTGATTAAAAGAACAAATGAGAGTAGCCCTGATAATATCAAGATTCGATAATAAATATCTATATCCATAAATAATTCATTCAAGCCTAAAAACATTATGAAAAAAGTTAATAAGTTGATTGCCAATATTTCATTCAAAACAAAAAACAAAGTTTTTACTATTTTCATCGTCTAAAGTCATGGACCATACTAGATAAGCGTTCCAATCCAAGATTAAGATCATTTTTTGATACCGCATAGGATAATCGAACATAATGATCACACTGCTCACCAAAGTAGCGTCCTGGAACCATGGCCAAATCATAATCTTTTAATGCTTTCTCACAGAAAGCCAATGAATCCAGTTTAAACTCTTGAATATCGATGAAAAAATAGAAGGCGCCTTCTGGTTTCACAAAAGGAATTTTCAATGCATTCAGTTTTAGCAT
>CAZHIG010000013.1:0-13687 GCA_964532705.1 uncultured Erysipelotrichaceae bacterium | reverse complement strand
CAATATGACGTGGCCAATCAACCAGGTGTTTCTAATTTACTGGTAATCTATGCATCACTTTCGGGAAGAAGTATTGAAGATTTGGTGAGTGAGTTTACTGGGAAAGGTTATGGTGATCTAAAGAAAGCTGTAGCCAATGAAGTCGTTAAACTTTTAGAAGATTTACAATCGAAACATGCTGAGATTTTGAAGAGTGGAATAATGGATTCAGTCCTAAGAGCAGGCGAAGCACATGCGCAAGAGATTGCGGAAAAGACATTAAAGTCTGCACAACGTGCGCTAGGCATTGAAATCTAAAAACACTTTGTTTATAATCTATGTGTAAATCAATCAGGGTAAAAATTGAACGCAAACTTAGAGAGTGATGACATGCTGAAACATCACACGCGTTTAAGCCAAACCACTGGGAGATCCTAAAGATCCGGATGCTTACCGTTAACAAGCCTAGAGTTGCACATCCATGATGTGAAACAGGATGGTACCGCGTCAATTAACGTTCCTGTATGGGGACGTTTTTATATGTTAAGGAGAACAACATGAAATATCGCAGTTCAAATGAGATTAGAGATTTATTCTTAAACTATTTTGCCTCAAAAGGACACATGATTGAACCGGGGGCCTCACTCGTGCCAGTCAATGATCCTACTTTGTTGTGGATCAATTCTGGTGTTGCCGCATTAAAAAAGTATTTTGATGGTTCCATCAAACCTAAGAATAATCGGATTACCAATGCACAGAAATCGATTCGTACCAATGACATCGAAAATGTAGGAAAGACGGCTCGTCATCATACTTTTTTTGAAATGTTGGGAAACTTTTCAATCGGAGATTATTTCAAAGAAGATGCGATTAAATATGCTTGGGAGTTTCTAACATCTGAAGAATATATTGGAATGGAAAAAGAAAAGATGTATGTCTCTGTGCATCCTATTGATACTGAAGCGTTTCGCATTTGGACTGAAGTGATTGGATTAGATCCTAAACGTATTTTGAAATCTGAAGAAAACTACTGGCAAATCGGGGAAGGTCCTTGTGGTCCTAACTCAGAAATTTATTATGATCGTGGGATTGAATTTGATCCAGAAGGTTTAGGTGAAAAACTCTTTTTTGAAGAACTTGAAAACGATCGCTACATTGAGATTTGGAATGTGGTCTTTTCTCAATATGATGGTAAAGAAGGTGTAGATCGTAAAGACTATAAAGAACTGCCTCAAAAAAACATTGATACCGGTATGGGCTTTGAACGTTTAGTCTCTGTCGTTCAAAAAGGTGAAACCAATTTTGATACTGATGTATTTATGCCAGTGATTCATGCGACTGAAAAGCTGTCTAAATATCCTTATGCAGGTGAGTATAAAATGGCGTATCGCGTGATTGCGGATCACATTCGTACGGTGACTTTTGCTTTAGCCGATGGCGCACTGTTTTCAAATGAAGGTCGTGGTTATGTCTTGCGTCGTATTTTAAGACGGGCTGTTCGTTATGGTATCAAATTAGGTATTGAAAAAGCCTTTATGTATGAGTTGGTACAAACAGTGGCTCAAATGATGTCACCTTTTTATGGCTATCTGAGTGAAAAGGTTGAGTATGTGGCACGTTTAGTCTTAGCTGAAGAACAGCGTTTTCATAAGACTCTAAATGCGGGTGAGCAACTCTTGATGAGTCAACTCGATAAAGTCGTAAACGCTACATTAAGTGGTGAAGTGATTTTTAAACTTTACGATACCTATGGATTTCCTTATGAACTGACCCAAGAGATTGCATTAGAGAAAGGCATTGCTTGTGATGAAGTCGGCTTTAAGCAAGAGATGGAAAAACAACGTGAACGCGCTCGCAGTGCGATGGGTAAAGTTGAGTCGATGGGGACTCAATCTGTTGATTTAATGAATTTTAAACAGGCTTCTCAATTTGTTGGGTATCAAGAACACAGTGTCAAAGCTAAAGTCATTGCTTTGTTTAAGAATGGTGTCCAAGTGGATGAACTCTTTGATCAAGGGGAAGTTATTTTGGATGTGACCTCATTCTATGCTGAAAGTGGGGGCCAAATTGCAGATGGCGGCCAACTGCTCTTTAAAGATGGCTTGGCTGTGGTCAAAGATGTTCAAAAAGCCCCTCATAAACAACATCTTCATACCGTAGAGTTGGTGTATGGTGAACTTAAAGTGGGGACTGAAGTCAGTGCTGAAGTGGATCAAAAGAAACGCAATCATATCATTAAAAATCATTCCGCGGCTCATCTTCTTCAAGCGGCTCTACAAGGAATCGTTGGATCCCATATACATCAAGCTGGATCGTACGTGAGTGATGACTATGTTCGTTTTGATTTTACGCACTTTGAAAAACTCAGTGATGAATCGCTTAAAGCCATTGAACGTAAGATTAATCAAGATATCTCTGATTCCATTCAAGTTCAAACACAATTGATGGACCTAGAGGCGGCTAAAGCTTCGGGAGCAATGGCTCTATTCTCTGAGAAATATGAAGATAAAGTCAGAGTGGTTAGCATGGGTTCTGTATCCAAGGAACTTTGTGGGGGCATCCATGTTTTAAACACTGCTGAAATTGGAAGCTTTAAACTCATTTCTGAAGAATCCATTGGTTCAGGCATTCGCCGGATTATTGGAAAAACTGGTTTTGCTGCTTACGAAGAAAATTTAGCCATGCAAGCACAACTGGAGTCCATTGCCAATTTGTATAAAGCCAATTCAAGTGTTGGGATCGAACATCGCGTTTCGCAAAGCTTAAAAGAGAATAGTGCACTCAAACAAGACTTAGCACGTTTATCCCAAAAAATAGCGGTTGCGCAAAGTCAAAGTTTGCTCAGTAAGATGTTTGAAAAGAATGGTCTTTCTTGTTTAGTTGAGCAAGTTGATGGGGATGCCAATCAACTGAAGTTGATGGTTGAAACACTAAAGAACTTAGCCCCAGATGCCTTTATCTTGTTGGGTGGAAAAGATCAAGATAAGTTAAGTTTTGTGGCTTATGCATCCAGTAAAGCCATTGCCCAAGGACTAAAAGCAGGGGATGTGGTTAAAGCAGTAGCCTCCTTTACAGGTGGAAATGGCGGCGGTCGTCCTGATTTTGCACAATCAGGTGGTAAAGATATCCATAAACTTGAGGAAGCCTTAAATCTTTATCGATAAGTGTTTTGACTTTATGAACTCACATAATTAAGGTATTATGTTTATAACAAGGAGGCTTTAGAAATGACCAAAAATCATACCGAGACTGTAGCTTTTAAATCGGAACAAGTGCGTCGTGACAACATTAAAAATGTGCTTAAACAAGTGCGTTTAGCTTTAGAAGAACGTGGTTACAATGCCGTAAATCAACTCTCAGGTTACCTCATTTCAAATGATCCTGCCTATATCTCAAGTCATAAAAATGCACGTAGCATCATTCAAACTTTAGAACGCTATGAAATCATTGAAGAACTTGTTAAGGCATATTTGGACTTAGAAGAATGAAGGCTTTGGCATTGGATTTGGGTTCAAAAACCCTTGGGCTTGCGCTCAGTGATCCCAGTGGTTTTTTAGCGTCACCATTAATCACCCTACGTTTTGAGCAAGATGATTATGATGATGCCCTCAATCAATTTGAAGCCTTATTGAATAAAACCCCTGTGGATGTGATTGTCTTGGGTTTTCCTAAGAATATGGATGGCAGCATTGGTTATTCTGCAGAACGTTCACTTTTCTTCAAAGAAGAAATTGAAAAATTTACCCAAATTCCAGTGGTTTTATGGGATGAACGCTTAACGACCGTGGCAGCCCATAAACTTTTACATGCCAACGATAAAAAACAAAAACAACATAAAGCAGTCGTTGATCAGTTAGCAGCGGTACAGATGTTGCAAGAATATTTAGATTCGCAGAAAATGCGTTAGGAGAGCATGTGGAAAATCAAGAAAATGTATTGATTGTGATTGATGAACATGGTAAAGAAGTGCCAATGGAAATCGTATACATCTATGAAGATGAAGACAGTCTAGAAAAATATGTCTATTATGTAGATCCCAAAGATGAAGAAGGAGAGGTTTTTGTCTCTGCTTATGATGATGAGGGAAATTTAAGAGCGATCGAAGATCCTGCAGAATGGGCAAAACTAGATGCCATTTTTGAAACGTATGTACGCAGCGAAGAAAACAAAGCTCAGGCTTAAGGGTTTAGGGCTGGGTTTACTGGTTCTTATCCTCTCATTGGGTTTTTTTAGTTATCTTGGGGTAAGTAATGCCTTAAAGCCGGTTGGAAATTCAGAGACTGTGCTTTCATTTGTGGTAGAAGAAGGGGATTACCTCAGCGTTGTCAGTGATGGTTTGATTGAAAAAGGATTGATTACGAATGCTTTGGTTTTTGAGCTGTATGCGAAATATCAAAATTTAACTAATTTTAAGCTTGGGGTGTATTACCTAAATCAGGGCATGAGTGTACAAGATATTCTTGTCGCATTAAATGATCCGACGGCCGCTGTGCCTAAAGATGTGATCATTACCATTGTTCCAGGGGATTGGGCTAAAGGCATTGCACAAAAGTTAGCAGATCAAGTCAGTAGTGTCAGTGTAGAAGAACTTCTAACATTGTGGAATGATGAAGACTATATTCGATCCCTAATGGATGAATACTCTGTTTTAACGGAAGAAATATTTGTGGATGAGGTCAATGTCTTACTTGAAGGCTATTTGATGCCTGAAACATATTACATGAATCCGCAAGCTTCGGCAGATTCTTTAACGCGTCGAATTCTTAATCAAACTCAAAAAGTGTATGACGAAAATAAAGCTCAATTTGAAGCTTCAGGTTTAAGTGTTCATGAAGTTTTCATTTTGGCTTCTGTGGTTCAATTTGAGGCTCAAACGGATGAAGATATGCGTTTAGTCGCCCAAGTATTTTTGAATCGATTAGAAATCAACATGGCTCTTCAAAGTTCGGTTACGGTATGTTATGCGCTCTATGAATATGAATCTTGGCGTGATTGTGAAAATCTAGAAAATCAACAAATTGATTCTCGTTATAATACTTATCTTTATAAAGGTTTACCATTAGGACCCATCACCAATCCGTCTAAGAAAAGTTTATTGGCGACGCTAAATCCTACCGATAATGATTATTTGTTTTTCTTAGCAGATGTATATGGAGACGGGAAAGTTTATTATGCGAAGACCTTTGCTGAGCATGAACGTAATATAGAAAAATATCTAAGGTAGGAAAAAGACATGCATAAAACACTGATTATTGGGATTGCTGGTGGCTCTGCTTCAGGTAAAACTTCTCTAGCAAAACGCTTAAAAACAGCTTTTGAAGGCACACAGTCTGTGGTCATCATCCGACAAGATGATTACTATAAAGATCAAAGTGACATGAGCATGGAAGAACGTTTAAAAGTAAATTATGATCATCCTTTTGCGTTTGATAATGCATTATTGGTTGAACACCTCCATCAACTCAAGCTTGGACAAGCCATCGATAAACCCACCTATGATTTTATTGAGTACACACGGGCTAAAACCATTGAGCGTATTGAAGCGTGTGATGTGTTGGTGGTCGAGGGTTTATTTGTTTTAGAAGATGAAGCGCTAAGAGAAAAGTGTGACATTAAATTGTTTGTTGATACAGATGCCGATGTGCGTTTTATTCGTCGACTGACAAGAGATGTGAGAGATCGAGGTCGTTTACTAGAGAATGTCATCAGCCAATATCTCAACACAGTTCGAGTGATGCATGATCAATTCATCGAGCCCTCGAAGCGTTATGCGGATGTGATTATTCCTGAAGGGGGTAAAAATGAAGTGGCAGTGGATCTTCTGACCACTAAAATCAGTAGCATCCTTAGGTCAAATATGCTATAATCGCTAAGCAATTGGTAGGAGAAACGTATGGCACAAGAAAAAGTCAGAGTTACAAAAACAGGGTATGATGAGCTTTTAAAAGAACAAGAACATCTCATTCATACCGTTCGTAAAGAAGTCATTGAAGATTTGCAAGCAGCCCGCGCACAAGGTGACTTGTCTGAAAATGCTGATTATGATGCAGCCCGTGATCGTCAAGCGCGTGTTGAAGCTCGTATTCGTGAACTCGAGAACATCTTCAACAACATTGAAATAATCGATGAAAAAGCAGGGAAATCGCTGATTGTAAAATTAGGGGCTAAAGTCACCATAGAATCCAGTACAGGTCACAAAGAAAAATATACGATTGTTTCTTCAGTTGAAGCGGATCCACTCAGTGGTAAACTTTCCAATGTTACGCCACTGGCAGTCGCTTTAATGGACAGAGGTGTGAGTGATGAATGGTTGGAAGTCGAAGTAGAACCTCGTGAGAGTGTAAAAATTCTTTCAATTGAATAGGAATTAAACTTTACTAAACATACAAGAAAGCATGAGAGTCATCTTAGGCTTTTTTTTATTTTTAATGGTCAGTTGCACACCAGTAACAAGCATCAATTCCAATGAAAGCGTTGAAATTGAAGTGAGTGTTTTAATGTTGGATCAAAGCATTCAGTATTTCAACTTACCCAAAGGTTCAACTTTAGGCGATTTATTAAAGCTTTTTGATTGCAGTGACTGTGATTTAGCACGCTTTAATCCTCAACAAGTGTTATACCCCTATGATCAGATTGTTCTTTATCCTAAAGGACAAAGTTGTGTCTCCATTAATGCGTCAACGATTGAAGAATTAGACCAACTAAGTGGGATTGGTCCTGCCATTGCCCAAAGAATCATCGATTATCGATTTGAGTTTGGTTTATTTCAACGTTTAGAAGATTTGATGAATGTAAAAGGGATTAAAGAGAAGTTATTTGAGAAAGTCAAAGATCTTATTTGTTTATGCGAAAAGCCCTCTATCTTCTTTCCTTCATAAGCTTTATCTTCTTATTTTTACCTTTAGTTTATGGAGGGATTGTTGTTTTATTCTTAGTTGTTTTTTCGAAAGTCGATCGAAAGCTTTTTATAATCGGATCACTCTTAATTCTTTTAAGGTTACAAATAGAGTACCGTTTAAATCCAAGCAATTTAGGTAGAGTGATTGAGCTTAATGAGAAGTCGCTGATTGTTGAATCAAAAGGTGCAAAGATTAGAATCATTGGATTGGATGTGTATCAGTTTGCCATTGGGGATGTGCTTGAATTTGAAAATACTCAAGACATTACGCATCGTACTTCTTTCTATGGATTTGATTCATTGGCGTATTCAAAAGCTCACCAGCTATTTAAACAAGCCACTTATGTAAAAACCATAAGAACTGCAAATCCATTTCTTGATTGGATTACATTGAAGAATCCTCAAAATTTAGACTTTGCGAAATGGTATCGAGCGCTTTTGTTTCAAAGTTCTTTTGAGGGCTTAAATTTATTTTTCTCTTTAGGTTTGGTGTATGAAGTATGGCTTGCTTGGATTCGTCGTTTGAGTTTAAAGTTACCTAAATGGTTACAAACAATACTTGAACTGAGTTTCTTAGGATCTTTAGCTTATCTATTATTCTTTCCTCTTACATTGATAAGAGTCCTATTGTTTAGAATTCTAAAAAGTTTAGGACTTAAGCTTCAAGAGCAATTACATGGTTTTATTTTGATCATGGTTATGATACAACCGTATGCATTGACTCAGCTCAGTATCTTGATTCCCATCGTTTATCTTTCTATAAGCATCTATTTTCCTAAAAAATATCTAAAGCTGAATCAAATGAATGTGCTTGCGACCTTGTTTTTAAGTTTTGGTTTCCGTGTGTCTTTGATAAATTTAGGCTTTTATTCATTGATGCGTAAGATGTATCGATATTTGATTCTCCTTATGATCGTGGCTCTTGTGTTCAATTGGTTTCAAGATCCGATGCTTATATTCCTAGAAACTTTTAATGATATGTATGCATCACTGAGTTCAATTCTTATCATTAAAGGTCAGATGTTAACTTGGGTATTGGGATTGTTTATTCTTTTAAGTGTTTTTGCGCATCGAATCAATAGCCTTCTTTTCACAATCGCTTCATCAATCATTGTATGTGTGATTCATCCTTTGTCTCTACTGCCTTTGAATGCGACCATCCACATGGTGAATGTAGGGCAAGGGGATGCATTTATTTTTCAAAGCCCATTTAATCAAGAAGTGTATCTTCTGGATACAGGGAATCAATTTGCTTATTCATCTTTAAAAAATTATTTAGATGGTTTAGGGATTAGTCACATTGATGCGCTTATCATTACTCATTTAGATTTAGATCATAGTGCAAACATTGAAGCTTTAAATCAGGATTTTAAGATTGATGTGATGGATTACAGTGGAAATGATTATTCTTTTGGTCAAGACCAATTGAAACATTTAGATATCCATCCATTCAACAATGAGAATGATGATTCTTTGGTCTATCTGCTAGATTCAAAGTTTAACTTCTTATTTCTAGCAGATGTTTCCTCACAAGTAGAGAAGCTGCTCATTAAACTTTATCCAAGCTTGGATATCGATGTTTTAAAAGTAGCTCATCACGGATCAAACACATCCAGTTCATACGAACTACTGCTACGATACAATCCTAAGATTGCACTGATCTCTGTTGGTAAGAATCATTATGGTCATCCCAGCTTGAGTGTCATTGAACGCTTAGATGCATTAGCGATGTATCCATTAAATAGTCTAGAGGAGGGGGATGTCCGTATTGAATTGAAAGAGGGCTATTTAAAGATCAAAACAGCATCGAATAAAAACTTTCTCTACTTTAACTAAATGCAAGCTTAAGACTTGTTATAATGATGCTGTATGAATATCCTACTTTACGGAAATGAGCGCTATCTCTTAAATCAAAAACTTAAAAGCATATTAGAAAGAGAACTGGGATCCATGGATCTTATGAATCTTGCTTATTATGATGCCTTGGTTCAACCTTTTTCCATGCATGCCATTTTAGAAGATGCGGATACTTTACCTTTTTTTGCTGAGAAGAAAGTGATTGTAATCAAGAATGCGATTTTCTTAACCAAAGGTCACAGTTTAGATAAGCAAGAACACAGTGAACTGATGAATTATTTGGCTCAAGATAACCAAAGCAGCGTGCTTATTTTTATGCATGATAATGACAATCTGGACACAACAAAGCCATTGGTAAAAGCACTGATGAATAATGCAGAAATCATTCGTGTTAAAAAGCTTGAACCTTATGAATTTAGAAAAGTATTAATTGATTTATTAAAGTCAAGAAACATTCAAATGGATGCGCAAGCCTTTGAAATCCTTTTACTTCGTTTGGATGACAATTTATCAAATGCACATCAAGAACTTGAAAAACTTGAACTCTATCATCAAAAGTTGAAGGTAGAAGACATTGAAGCTTTGGTATCTCGACCATTAGACAATGAAGTTTTTCATTTGGTCAATGCAATTTTAGATCACGATATGAAAAAAGCTTTTTCAATCTGGAATGACATGATGGTGCTCAATATGGAACCATTGTCTTTTGTGGGCTTGATTGCTTCACAACTCAGACTTATGTATCAGGTATCCAGTTTACAAAGTGAAGGCTTTCATCGAGAAGACATGATTAACTTGTTGTCTGTTTCTAATCCTACGATCAATGTTTCAAGAGTGAATCGAGTTTTACAATTGGCCAAAAATACCAATCCAAAACGTTTGCTTGAAATACTGAATCATTTAGCGCTTTTAGATCAAAAAAGCAAGATGGGACTTGTGGATAAAAAGTTTGGTTTTGAACTCTTTCTGATTGAGGCAATGATTTAATGGAAGCCATTAAAGAACTCTATAAAATAGGACCGGGTCCTTCATCCAGTCACACGCTTGCACCTTGGCGAGCTGCTCAGCTTTTTATTGAAGCACATCCCAATGCAATGAGTTTTGATGTTGAACTTTATGGTTCATTGGCGCTCACAGGGAAAGGGCATTTTACTGACGAAATTTTGATCAAGACCTTTTTACCTAAAATGACCCGTGTGTTCTTTAAATTGGGCTGGGAATATAAATATGACAATGGTTTAATCATCAAAGGCTACGATGAACGTAATACTGAAATTGGTCGTTGGACCGTGTTTTCACTGGGGGGCGGATCCATTAAAGTCTTAGAACAAGATTTTGATTTTCAACGTAAAGTATATCCCTATGCTTCTTTAGTTGAAATTTATGAAGAATGTGAAAAATTAAACATTAACTTAGTTGAACTTGTGGAACATTATGAACCAGATTTAAGGGCATACTTAGAGGGTATCTTAGATCAAATGTTGAAGAGTGTTAAATCAGGCTTAGAAGTCAGTGGTATTCTGCCTGGAAAACTACAAGTGCCTAGAGTGGCTAAATCACTACATCTACAAGCTAAGAACACCGAACATGAAGGCAATCAAGATCGTTTAAAACTAGTGTCTTATGCCTATGCGAATAATGAAGAAAATGCTTCTGGTCAACTGGTTGTTACGGCACCTACGTTAGGAGCCAGTGGTGTAATGGCTGCTTTGATGTATCATCTCTATCATGATCAAGGCATTTCTAAACATAAGTTGGTTTCTTCATTAATGGTGGGCGGAATTTTTGGAAATTTAATTAAAACCAATGCGACCATTTCTGGTGCTGTTGGAGGCTGTCAAGCTGAGATAGGGTCTGCCTGTTCAATGGCTGCGGCTGCCTATGCCTATGTCTTGGGTGAAAACATGGATACCATCGCTTATGCGGCTGAAATTGCGATGGAACATCATTTAGGCTTAACCTGTGATCCTGTGGGAGGCTATGTCATTATTCCGTGTATTGAACGCAATGGGGCGGCTGTCTTAAGAAGTGTGGATGCGGTATTAATGGCTTCCAGTTTACTTAAAACAAAACCCAGTCGTGTCTCCTTTGATCAAGTGGTCAAAACAATGCAGTATACAGGTCAAAAAATGGCACTTGAACTGCGTGAGAGTTCACTGGGTGGTTTGGCAAAAGTGGTTGAATGTTAAAAAAAACGGTCGTTTGACCGTTTTTAGATGGAATTTACAGCTTTAGCTAAGCGTGCTTTTTGACGAGCAGCATAGTTTTTATGGTGAAGTCCACCTGCGACTGCTTTGTCTAATTTGGAATTAACCAAATCAAACGCGACTTTAGCATTGGCAGCATCTTTTGTATCAACAGCTTTAAGAACATTTTTAATGGCTGTCTTCAAAGCAGATTTTTCAGATGTGACGGCGGCACTACGTTTGAGGTTGGTCAATGCGCGTTTCTTTTGTGATTTAATTTGTGGCATTTTTACACCTCCTTTTTTGGTTTGCTTATGCATTATAACAAAGTCTAAACAGCATTGCAAGACAGCTTTATCAATCGTTTAAGCTTCATGGTATAATAAGGCGGCAAGGAGGCAATTTACATGAAAAAAAGGCTTATTTTTATGGGGACACCTCTGTTTGCGACCGCCATATTGGAAACTCTTTATGGCTTAGATTGTGAAATCGTTGGCGTCTTTACTCAGCCCGATCGTAAGGTTGGACGAAAACAAGAAATCCAATTCTCACCGATTAAACAACTGGCGCTCAGTTACAACACACCAGTCTACCAACCTGAAAGCATTAAAACAGAGTACGCTTTAATTGAAGCTCTTAATCCTGATTTAATTGTGACTTGTGCCTATGGCCAATTTATTCCTTCTAGCATCTTAAACGTACCTAAATATGGGTGTGTGAATGTTCATGCATCACTCTTACCCAAATATAGAGGGGGAGCCCCCATCCACATGGCAGTACTCAATGGGGATACAGAAACTGGGATTAGTTTAATGCGTATGATTTCTAAAATGGATGCGGGTAATGTCTTGTTTCAAGACAGCGTGAAGATTACTGATTTAGATACCATGGGCAGTGTTCACGACAAACTGATGGTTTGTGGACAAAATTTAGTAAAACAACATTTTAAGGATTTGTTTAAGGAAAATTTGGAAGAAATTGTGCAAGATGAGTCAAAGGTAAGTTATGCCTACAACATTCAGCCTGTCCAAGAGTTTGTAAGTTTTAATCGACCCAATCGAGTTGTGATGAAACACATCATGGGTCTATCCCCTTGGCCAGTTGCTTATGCGGTATTAGAGGGAAAAAAAGTAAAATTATTTGATGCACAAGTGTTTCCCTATGAAGGAAATGAAAAATTCGGTACAATTCTTGGGTTAGAACAACAAAAGCTCATGATTAAGTGTTCGGTTGGTGCAGTTCTCGTTTCTGAACTTCAAATGGAAGGTAAGAAAAGAACGCACGCCAAAGACCTATGGCTAGGAAATCAACAACACTTGCTGAATCATGTATTTAAGGAGACGCTTGATGAAAATTAAAACTTTAACACTTGCTTCACTTTTCATTGCTGCAACGACACTCTTAACCACTTGGCCAAGCATTCCTCTCTTTCAAGGTTACTTCAATCTAGGGGATGTGATGGTTATGTCGATGGGTTATGTCTTAGGCATGCCTTATGCACTCTTAGGAGGGGTAGGGGCTGCTTTAGCAGACATTCTTCTAGGGTATGGTCAGTATGCTATTTTTACATTATTGATTAAATCGATTGAAGCGACTTTGATTGCCCTCTATGCAAGAACGTCTAAACACCCTTATCTGGTGTATGGTCTAGCTGGGATATGGATGGCCAGTGGCTATGCATTAACCGATGTTTTTCTCAGTTCAAGTTGGGGTATTTTGATTCCATCTTTTGGCTATAATATTCTTCAAGGTTTAAGCAGTGCCATCATTGCGTTTAGTTTATTGCCGTTACTCAAACGTTTAAAACAAAACTATTAAGGACATTTAATGGATCAAAAATACATTCGTAATTTTTCTATCATTGCACATATTGATCACGGTAAATCAACGCTCGCAGATCGTATTTTAGAGATGACCCATACCGTTCAAATCCGTGAAATGATGGATCAAATCTTAGACAGTCTTGATTTGGAAAGAGAACGTGGGATTACCATTAAGCTCAATGCGGTGCAACTCAATTATCTTGCGAAAGATGGTATTGAGTATACTTTCCATTTAATCGATACACCGGGACATGTTGACTTTACCTATGAAGTCTCACGATCTTTAGCAGCCTGTGAAGGGGCTGTTTTAGTGGTTGATGCGGCGCAAGGGATTGAAGCTCAAACTTTAGCCAATGTCTATCTTGCTCTAGATAATGATTTAGAAATCATTCCAGTCATCAATAAAATTGATTTACCAGCGGCAGATCCAGATCGTGTTAAAAAAGAAATTGAAGATGTGATTGGACTAGATTGTAGTGAAGCCCCTCTAATTTCTGCTAAGAGTGGATTAAATGTAATCGATGTCTTAGAACAAGTTGTTAAACATGTCCCTGCGCCAAAAGGAGATCCTAAAGCGCCTTTAAAAGCGTTGGTGTTTGATTCATTGTATGAATCCTATCGTGGGGTGATTTGTTTTGTCCGGATTAAAGAAGGCAGTGTAAAAGTGGGGGATCAAATCCAATTTATGGCCACCAAAGCTGTTTACACTGTTACAGAAGTCGGTATTCGTACCCCTAAAGAAGTTAAGAAAGAGATGCTAAGTTGTGGTGAAGTGGGTTGGATTGCCGCCAGCATCAAGTCTGTTAAAGATGTTCATGTGGGGGATACCGTTACTTTTAATGAGCGCCCTGCACTCGAAGCACTACCGGGTTATCGCGTTTTAAATTCCATGGTCTTTTGTGGTTTATATCCGATTGATGCGAATCGTTATAATGATCTTCGCG
>CAZHIG010000012.1:0-13924 GCA_964532705.1 uncultured Erysipelotrichaceae bacterium | reverse complement strand
ATGGGTGAACCCAGTTCTAGTTTAAGGATGTCTTTTTGAGTCTCCATTGTAAAAGGCAATCCATAGACAGTGATCAGTTGAAGTGAAAATGCTCTTACTCTTAAAGGAAGTTGGTGAAAGACACTTATAATTTTTAAATCTTGTTTTTTAAGCTCTCTTAGGTAGGCTTGACCTTTTGAAGTAAAACCAAGAATACGAATATAGCTGTCATGAGACGAATTGATATTATATTGATAATTTTGAGCCATGATTTGGATTAAACTCTTTTGGATATGATGGAATTGAGTATATTTTGTGATAAGAGATTGGAAGAAGTCATCATAATTTGTATATTCATGATTGGCAATTTTTAATTTCTTCGCAAATCCATTGGGAACACCATACACTTTTTGTAAGTTTGAAGATGAACTTAAATGGATAAAAGATCTAAGATAGGGATAGTAATCCTTTAGAGATGAAATTTCATTTTCTAAAGGATTGAACTTTATAAAATGAATATTGGTTTTTGTGAAATCAAGCGTACGAAGTAAGCCGATTGACACAAGGTCATTAAAATAGAAAGGACCATGAAGATAGGATAATTCATCGAAAGAATTTTTTAGATTAAAAGAGCTTTGTTTTAGTCGATCTATTTGAATGGGAAGCTTGGCCATTTGGTATAGAAATTCGGTTTGCATACTTTCGCTTAATAAAAAAAGCTGGGTCACATGGACGCTTTGAATCAGTTTCGCTAAATGGCTTGTACTTTGGTCTAGTGTTTGTAGGGTGAGCAAATTAGGGATTTCGATGATTAAGTCAATAGAGTGCTGAAGTGCTACTTGAGTGCGATGATACTTATTGTACTTACTTGGAGAGCCTAAAAAGTTAAAATCAGAAATTAAAAAACCTATCATTAAAGCATTGGGAAAGCGGTTTTTGATGGCCTCGATTCGTAAGATTTCTGCATCAATTGAGTGATTTAGATCTAAGAGAATTCCACAGATTTCCATGTTTTATATTCTAACATGTGTCATGATGGTATCAAGCAAGAAGGAGAAATGTATGCAGGAAGAATTCTATCGGTCAAAGATTGATCAACAGATGCTTGCTTATCAAGTTAATAATATCGATCGCAAAAAGCCTTTGTTTGTTATTTTTCATGGCATGGCAGAACATAAAGGTCGCTACAATTTGTTTGCGAATCATTTGATTACACTGGGATTTAATGTTTTATTGATTGATCATCGAGGACATGGAAATAGCCTTTACGATCATAAATTAAAAGGTCATTTTGCAGATCGCGATGGCTACCTTACTAACCTAATCGATTTACATGAGATTATCACAAGTGTACGAAAGGAAGACCAAGCATTAATTATTTTTGGTCATTCCATGGGATCTCTATTTGCACGTTCTTATTTGAATCGTTTTGGTGATGAGGTGGATGCCTGCATCTTAAGTGGTTCCCCAGATGAAGCTCCCTTAGTGAATCTAATATATGGTTTTGCGAATCTGTTAACAGGATGGATTAATCCTAAAAAAGAAGCTAAATTCTTAACAAGAATGATCTATCAAGGTTTCAACAAAAGCATCGATCAAGCTGTTTCAGAGTATGATTGGTTGAGTTATCGCAGCACCAATATTGAAGCGTACATTCAAGATCCACTTTGCGGTTTTAATTTAAGTTATGCTGGGTTTAGGGATTTGATGTTTGGTGTAAAGGATGTCTATCAATCAAAGCATGTGGCTCTAAAACCAAATATACCAATCTTATTTATCAGTGGTATGGATGATCCGTGTAAACTTCCTAATGGACTAGAATATGCGAAAAACAGAATGCGTTTGCAGTCTTATGGGGATGTACATAGTACTGAAATACAAGAAGCTAGACACGAATGGTTACAAGAAGAAAACAAGGATTTTAGCTTGTCTGAAATCCAAAATTGGTTAAGTCAATACTTTACGTTTTAAAGGTTTGACTTTTACAGGTCAATTCCATATAATAAGCACGTTGACACTAAAAAGGTGAGAAGATGAAACTGTCCAAAAAAGAGATTCTAACGATTCCTCTCGAAGGATCACATTTCACTGAAACGCTCGTGTATACATCTGAAGAGATTCCATCTTATATGGGTGTTCGAAGCATAGAACATTGCAATGTTAGAGGAATGCTTAGATATGATGCATATTCCAAGCACCTTATGGTTGATGTCGATCTACTCTGTAAAGTCATTCTGCCTTGTAGCATTAGTTTCAAAGATGTTCCTTACACCATCAAAACCAAGTCAAGTTTGACCTTTGGGTTTGAATATGAAGAAGGAACAGATGTGATTGAGATTACACAGGATACGTTTGATTTAAAACATGAGTTGTTGAGTTTAATTTGGTTAGAAGTTCCAAGTCAAGTGATTTCAGAATCAATTGAACAGCTTCCTTCAGGGCAGGATTGGCAAGTTGTGACTGAAGAAGTCTATCGACAACAACATAAAAAACCAGATGAACGATTAGCTAAATTAAAAGAATTCAAGTTTGACGATGAGTAGGAGGTGTAATTCATGGCCATTCAACAAAGACGTGTTTCGAAAACACGCAAAGCAAAACGTAGAACGCACTACAAGTTGGCAGCTCCAACTTTAGTCAAATGTCCAAGCTGTGGTGCCTTTAAGTTGCCACATCACGCTTGTTCAGAATGCGGTAATAAATAAGGAAGAATTCTTCCTTTTTTAATAGTATGTTTAATCACTATTTTAAAGTGAAATATTATGTTGAAAAGCTAGATCGAGAGGTAGAGCTTTTTATTGCAACCAATGCTAATTTTAATGAAGAATGTCCTTTGATTGTGATGCATGATGGTCAAAATCTTTTTGAAGATCAAACAGCAGCCTATGGACGTTCGTGGCGATTGTTAGATCACATTCAACAAGGTGATTTTCCTAAAGTGCATATGGTGGGTATTTCAAACAACCAAGAAGGATATCAACGCTTAGATGAGTATAGCCCCTTTAAATGTGAGGATGATTTTGCTTATAATGCTGGGTTTGGTTTTGATTTAGGGGGTAAAGGAGATCTTTATTTAGAGTGGATCTTCAATGATTTATTGAATGATTTAAGAAAGTTTATCTCATTCAATACAGTTTATATGGGAGGCTCTTCGATGGGGGGCTACATTTCAATGGCGGCAGCATTGTCTTATCCCAATCAACTTTCCGGAGTTTTCTGTTTATCCAATGCTTGGTGGTTTAATTATCATTCAATGGTTGAGCGTATCCGACAATTTGATGGACAACTTCCTAAGATTTATCTAGATACTGGAACAAAAGAAAGTTCTAATGTAAAAGTACGTAAAGCTTATCGAGATATGCATGATTCTATTACAAATGAACTTCGTCAAAAATCACCCAAAAAGCTGATCAGTCGCATGATAAAAAAGGCTGAACATAATGAAGCTGAGTGGGATAAACGCTTTGATGGAGTGCTGATTGAGCTGCTAAAAGACTGATTAATTAATTTATGAGAGATTTTAACAAATTACGTTAAAATCTCTTTTATTTTATTCGTATTTATACTATAATGGTGGTGTATTGTGGTAATAAGTGGGATAAAGTGGTGAAATAATGGCAATGTTCATGGGAGAGTATCGACACAATGCAGATGGAAAAGGAAGGGTTATCATCCCATCTAATTTTCGTAAAGCATTGGGTGAATCGATCATTGTTACCAAAGGACTTGATGGTTGTATCACCGTTTACACCTTAGAGCAATGGACAGAAATCCTTGAGAATCTTAAAAAGTTACCCAATACAAAAAGAGAATCTAGAATGTATATTCACATGTTGACGGCTCGTGCTGCTCAATGTGAGTTTGATGCTCAAGGAAGAATTTTACTTCCAAGCCCTTTATTAGAAGATGCTGGCATTCAAAAAGAATGTGTGGTCTTAGGGGTGAGTGATCATGTTGAGATTTGGGCTAGAGATCGTTGGGATGTGTATTTCGAAAAAGCCAGTGAATCTTTTGAAGAAGTTGCTGAACAACTGACAGAGTTTGTTAAGTAAATGGAACATCTACCCATACTCTTAGATGAAGTTGTTGAGGCTCTAAACATAAAAGTAAATGGTATTTACGTAGATGCTACTTATGGTCGAGGCGGACATTCTAGGGCCATCTTGAGTCGTTTAGGCCAAGGTAAGCTAGTCGTTGTAGATCAAGATCCAATGGCCATTGAATCAGCCTTGGATTTAGCGAAAGAAGATCCACGAGTTATTGTTGTTCAAAAAGATTTTGCTTCTTTGAAAAATGAATTAAATGCACTTGATATTCATTCTGTGGATGGAATCTTAATGGACATTGGGGTAAGCTCACCACAATTTGATGATCAAAGTCGAGGGTTTAGTTATCGACTCGATGCAAGGCTCGATATGCGTATGAATACACTTCAAGCGTTAGATGCTTGGAAAGTTGTGAATGAATATGAATTTGAAAAGCTTGTCTTTATCTTCAAAAGATTCGGTGAAGAGAAATTTAGCAAAGAAATTGCTCGAAAGATTGAACAAGCAAGATCTAAGAAAAGCATAGATACAACCCTGGAATTGGTGGATGTCATTAAATCTGCACTTCCAATGAAAGTTCTATCCTTGAAAGGACATCCTGCAAAACAAGTATTTCAAGCCATACGTATTGAGGTCAATCAAGAGCTTAATCAACTCGAAACGGCCTTAAAGGTCTTTCCAGATTTGTTAAGCAAAAATGGTAGATTAGCCATCATAAGCTTTCATTCCTTGGAAGATCGAATGGTTAAACAAAGTTTTATTCAAAGAAGTCAGGTTGATTTGCCAAGTAAATTACCCATTCAAAACATTGACAATGCTTTATTTGCTCTATACAGCAAAAAAGCCATTGTTCCAAGTGAAAAGGAAATAGAGGAAAACCCACGCGCACATTCTGCGAAACTAAGGGTTCTAGTTAAGAAATAAAATGATCAAGCACGTAAAAACCAAAAAACAAAATTTACGCTTACAAAAATTTGCTAATTTAATGCTAGTGTTTGCCTTTTTTATGTATGTTTTCAGTGCAATTTTCTTACGTACCTATAATGTACAACTTTCTGTAAATATCCAAAACATTACACGCCAAATAGCTAGCATTGAACAAGAAAATGCTGTTATTAGTACAAGTATTCAAGAACTTAGTAGTAAAGATCGTGTTATGAGTATCGCTTTGGAAGATGGTATCAGCTCAAATCAAAGCAATATTGTAATTGTCAATTATGGTGACTAAATGAGAAAACGCAATAAAGTTGCGCTCATCCTATTAGGACTCTTTATTTTTGTTTTTTTGATGTTGATCTTAATCAACACTTTTTTAATTTCAATTATGGGATATCACTTTAACAGTGCGACTGACATGAGTGACTACGCAGCTAATGTAACAACAAAGGTGAGTTCTATCGAAGCTAAAAGAGGGATGATTATCGATCGTAATGGTGAGGTCATTGCTTCAGACATTGAAAGTTATACTGTTTATGCCATTGTTGATGAAAATCGTCCTTCCTATAAAAATAAAGCTTCTTATGTAGTCGATAAAGAATACACAGCAAAAATACTAAGTGAACTATTAGAAGCTCCCTATGATTATGTTTTAGATCGACTTAATTCTGCTTCCTATCAAACTGAATTTGGTTTGTATGGATCGAAATTATCTCAAGAAATAAAAGATAAGATTGATGAAAATAACCTACCTGGAGTTGGTTTTACAAAGACTTACACACGATTTTATCCTTTAAATGTATTTGCATCTCATGTGATTGGTTATGTTGCTCAAGATGAAACGGCTTTAGATCGCACCGGCAAAATGGGCATAGAAAACACCTACAATGATTATCTTGCTGGAACGGATGGTCAACTTAGATCAGTTGTTGATCGAAGTGGTTATGTGCTACCTGGCTATTCTAGTGAACTGCAAACACAAAAAGATGGTTCAAGTATTAAGCTAACGATTGATCGCAGTTTACAAGAACAATTGGAATCATCATTTTTAGAAAGTGTCGAGATTTTTGGTGCAACCGAAGCTTTTGGTGCCATCATGGAAGTAGACAGCGGTAAACTTCTTGCTTTAGGTCAATATCCAAGTTTTGACCCTAATCTTATGAATGTCACTGATTTTAAGAATTATGCAACTCAATACGTGTATGAACCAGGATCTACCATTAAAACATTTACGTATGCTGCAGCCATTGATACTGGAGTATACAATGGATCAGCTACCTTTAATTCAAGTCCATATCTTGTTTCTGTAAATAAAGACGGTGATCCTTACCGTAATCTGGGTTCAAATGCTTTGGTGATTGGAACCATTAGAAATGCCCATAATCGTTCATGGGGTGTCATTGATTATGATACGGGTTATGCGATGTCTAGTAATGTTGGGATTGCCAGTCTATTGACAACTCAACTTGATTTAGATGTGTTTAGAGAATATCTTGTTCGATTTGGATTTGATGATGCAGTAAAAGTGGACGGCTTTAGTGAATCGATTGGTAACATAAATTTTAGTTGGCCCTATGAGAAGTTAACTGTAGGCTTTGGTCAAGGCATCACCATTAATATGATGCAATTATTACAAGCGTATACAGCTGTTTTTAATCAAGGCATCATGGTAAAACCCTATGTTGTTGATCAAATAACAGATGTAAATACAAATGAATTGCTCTTTCAAGCGGAAACTGAAGTTGTTGGTCAACCCATCAGTTCTAGCACAGCAGATCAGCTACAAGATTTAATGTATTTGGTAACACAAGAGGGTGAATTCGGTGCGACAGGTCGAGCCTACACCATTGATGAAGTAGACATTCTTGCAAAAACAGGTACAGCACAGATTTTTGTTGATGGTGAATATTCGAATGAAGAATTTCTCTACTCAGTTGTTATTGGTTTGCCAGCTGAAAATCCTAAAGTAATGTTGTATTACGCTTTTAGAGCGCCTGCTACTTTAAATGCTCACTTTAAAACAGATCCAGTTAAAAAAATTCTTAAACAAATTAGTTTAAGTTATTCAATGAATGCTACAGAGACTAAAATAGCAAGTAGTGCGCAAAGTTCATATCCTATGTCAAATTTTATGAATCATACGCTAAGTTATGCATTGGAAAACCTGGATGCACAATCGTCAAATATCTATGTATTGGGCAACTCTAATTCAGTGCTTGATCAATATCCAAAAGCCAGCACATTGGTTTTAAAAGAACAATCTATATTTCTATTAACGAGTCGTAAAGACATAAAAATGATCAATTTAGAAAACATGACACGAAAAGATGTGGTTGCGTTTAGTGAGCTTGTAGGCATTACACTTGAGATTGAAGGAGAAGGACGTGTTGTTGAACAAAGCATCACCCCAGACACACTTCTTGAGATGACAAGCCATCTTAAAGTCATTTTAAAATAGTGATATAATCCTTTAGACATATGAACATCAAATACTATCAAATGCTGGCAGTCTCAATTGGTTTAACTTGGATGATTTATCCTCCTTTTATACGTTTTTTGAAGCGTATTAATGTTAAACAAAGTGTCAGTGATTATGCATTAGAAAGTTTTAAAACAAAACAAAAGACACCCATTTTGGGCGGTGTTGTATTTATTCTTGTTCCAATCATTTCATTCTTTTTATTCAATATTGAATCCATTTATGATCATCGTATTTTACTGCTGGTCTTCACTTTTCTAAGTTATGGTTTGATAGGCTTTATTGATGATGTAAAAATCATTATTGAAAAAAAGAATGATGGTTTACCGGCTTGGACAAAATTTGGATTACAAATCCTAATTGCTGTTATTTTCTTTTATGTCTTTAGACAAAATCTTAGTACGCTTCTTCGAATTCCATTTACTCAGATTACTTTTTCACTCAATCAGCTCTATGGTGTATTGGTTTTGATCATGTTAAGTGGAGCAAGCAATGGTGTCAATTTAACAGATGGTATGGATGGATTAGCAGGGGGAACAAGTTTAATCGCTTTTGGTGGGTTTGCCATCCTTGCTTTTGTACAACAAGAATATTTAATTTTCGCTTTTCTGTTGAGTTTGATGGCGTCATTAGCGGTTTATCTTTATTTTAATCACCATCCAGCGCAAATATTTATGGGGGATACAGGTGCTCTAGCTTTAGGTGCTTTACTTGCTGCAACTGCTTTAATCTTGAAGCAAGAATTTACTTTGTTGTTCATAGGATTTGTATTTGTTTATGAGACGCTTTGTGTCATGCTACAAATTTTTTGGGTGAAGACATTTAAAAAACGATTGTTTAAATATACACCGATTCATTATAGTTTTACTTTAAATGGATACAAAGAAAGACATGTCGTTTATTTTTTCTGGTTATTAGGTTTAATAAGCATGATTATAGGGGTTTACTCAGCTTTATGAAAAAGGCACTCATCATTGGTGCAGCCCGATCTGGGATTGCAGTTTTAAATTTGTTGGATGCTCATGGGTATCAATGTACTTTAATTGATGAAGTTAAAATTGATCTTTCAAAAGTGATTCATGTGAATAATCATCAATTTTATGACTATTTTCCCAATGAATTGCTAGAGGGACACTATGATTTAGTAGTTAAGAATCCTGGCATATCTCACCATCACCCTTATGTAAAAGCGTGGAGAGATAAAGGGTATTTTATTTATACGGAAATCGAAATTGCGTATCAGTTTGCCCCAAATTTTGAATATGTAGCTATTACAGGGACGAATGGTAAAACAACCATTACTTCACTCTTAGAACATATCTTACAAATGGATTCCCATTTAAATAAAGCCTGTGGAAACATTGGTATACCACTAAGTGAATTGGTTTTAGAGGATCCACAAGCTAAACGTAATATTGCCTTAGAAATTGCAGCTTTTCAATTATTGGGTATTGAGTTTTTTCATCCAAAAGTATCAATCATAAGTAACCTAGCTCCAGATCATCTAGATGTGTTTACGTCGGTTAATGAGTATTATCAAGCAAAATTTCTGATTTCGAAAAATCAAACCCCCTCTGATTTTATGATTTTAAATGCGGATGATGAAAACACCATCTTGCATGATCAGACTGCTCATGTTCACAAGCTTTATGCTTCATTGAAGAGCAAACGAGATATTTATATGAATCATTCTTCGATTTATTATGGAAATGAATCCCTTTTTGATGTCAAAGATTTGAAACTTAAAGGTCAACATAATTTGATGAATGCTATGATGGCCGCCACTTCTGCATATCTAATGGGCGTTTCGAAGGATAAAATTCAAAAAGGTATTCAAACATTTAACGGGGTAGAACATCGTATTGAGTATGTCGATTGTGTTAATGGTGTGGAATTCTATAATGATTCCAAAGCTACCACTGTTGAATCCACCATTGTTGCATTAGAGGCATTTGATCAACCCGTGATTCTCTTGGCTGGTGGCTATGACAAGAAAACGGGTTTTGATGCATTAATGAATTCATTAGGCAAGGTAAAATATCTCATTGCTTTTGGTGCAACAAAGGAACAATTTAGAAAATTGTATCCTGAGACAATACTGACGGATGATTTAAATGAAGCATTTATGAAAGCAAAAGCACTTGCAATTAAAGGTGATATTGTATTGTTATCACCTGCTTGCGCAAGTTATGATCAGTTTAAAAATTTTGAAGAACGAGGCAAACTTTTTAAGTCTTTAGTTAAGCATCGTTAATTATCTTTAAATCAAACGATATTTGAATTATAATAATACAGCAACTATGATGAACACAGAGTTTTTAAGGTCGAATCCAATGATACAATTAACATTGGCTTTACGTTTGGGTATGATTCAAAAAGAAGCACTCCCAAATCTAAGTGAAGATCAATTTTTACTTGCGATCAAGGAAATCAAATGGAAAAGTGGAATGCCTAGCAAAATCCACGAGATTACCCATGATGTCTTCGCATGTACAGCGGATGAGATCGTAAGTGTTTTAGCTAAGCGAGCCATTATCGATGCTCGTAAGAATTCTTTAGAAGCATATGCTTCCTATTTTGGAGAAAAATAATGAAAAAAAATTCGCGATTAATCATTTTTCTAGGCACTGTACTTAGTTTATTGGTATTGGTGGCTACATTTTCAGGAAACATTAAAGATTCCATGACTTTGGGTTTAGACCTGCAAGGTGGTTTTGAAATTGTTTATGAAGTAAGCCCATTAAACGAAGGTGCAAGTCTTCCAGAAATGTCAGCCATTACAACAAGTATCTCGAAACGGATAGACGTTTTAGGTGTTTCTGAACCTGAAATCGCTGTTGAAGGGGATAATCGTGTACGGATTCAACTAGCCGGTATTGAGGATCAAGAACAAGCCCGTAACATCATTTCCACCACAGCAAACCTTAGCTTTAGAGATGTCAATGACAATTTATTGGCGGATGCTACGATTTTAAGTGAAGGTGGAGCTAGCCTAAGTTATGAAAATGGATATCCTGTTGTCAGTTTGAAGATTGCTGATAAAGATGCATTCTTTGCTCTAACTACAGATGTCGCAGCCATGGCAAATGGGAATAATGTGATTGTGACTTGGTTAGATTTCAATGCTGAAACGGATTCTTATGTCCAAGAATTGGCTAACATTGAAAATGGTCTAGAAGCTAAGTATATTTCGGCAGCTTCTGTAGAGTCTGGAATTAATGGTGACGCTATTATCAAAGGTTCTTTTTCTGAAAGCGAAGCAAGGACTTTAGCATCTTTGATTAATTCAGGATCATTACCTGTTAAATTAACTGAAATTTATGCGAATGTTGTGTCTGCTGAGTACGGTTTGAATGCATTTTCTGTAACAGTTTTTGCAGGATTTTTAGGAATATTGGCTGTTGCTTTATTTATGATTGCTGTTTATAAATTGCCAGGTATTGTCTCTGCAATTATGCTTATGGTATATATATTTATCACGATGTTGATCTACAACACCATGGGTGGTGTATTTACATTGCCTGGGATAGCAGCTTTGGTGTTAGGGGTCGGTATGACAGTTGATGCCAATGTTATTACGTTTGAACGGATTAAAGATGAACTCTATATTGGTCGATCTTTAGATACTGCTTATACCGAAGGTCACCAATTGGCATGGCGTACAATTTTTGATTCACAATTTACAACTTTTATTGCAGCTTTCATTCTATATACTTTAGGATCAGGATCGGTAAGGGGATTTGCGACCATGTTAATGGTGACTATTTTCTCAACCTTATTGATCAACGTGTTCTTGGTTAAATTCTTATTAGGCCTTTTAGTAAAATCAAAAGCATTCAACGATCAATTGCACTTGTTTGGCGTTAATAAAGATTTAATTCCTGATTTAAACAAAGGTGAAGAACAGAAATATTTCGGTGCTTTTGCGAAGTTTGATTTTATTAAATTATCCAAGCCTTTCATTTATACATCGATTGCCATCATCAGTGCAGGTTTATTGGTGTCTCTTTTACAATTAGCGACAGGAAACAGTCCTTTGAATCTTGGTATTGATTTTGCAAGTGGAACAAAAATCACTGTGAATTCAATTAGTTCATTAAATGAAGAAACTTTGATCGAAGATTTTAATGCTTTAGGATTGGATTCATTTAATGTTCAATTGTCTGGAAATAAAGTTGCCTATATTACAACACGTGAGACCGTTGAACGTGCACAACTGGATGAAATTAATGCTACGATGCTTGAAAAATATGGTTTAGAAATCAATGACTCTGTGGTTTCACCAGTAATTGGATATGAACTCGCATTGAATGCTGTTGTGCTTTCAACGTTGGCTTGGTTCTTGATCATGTTGTTTATCACCATACGCTTTGAATTTGACTATGCTTTGGGAACCATTGTTGCATTGCTGCATGATATTCTTATTGTCGTAGCAGTCTTTTCAATTTTTAGAATAGAAATTAACACAGAATTTATTGCTGTTATCTTAGCGATTATTGGTTATTCGGTTGATGACTCTATCGTAATATTTGATCGTATCCGAGAGAATGTAAATGCTTATGGTAAAGAACACATCTCGAAAGCAAACTATCGTAGCATCGTAAACGAAGCATTGAGATCAACTGTACAACGTTCTTTGTATAACACCACTACAACCGTTATTCCAATTGTCTTCTTATTGGGTTTAGGTTCTGCTTCCATCTTTAATTTCAACATTGCCATGTTTGTAGGCTTAGTTGCAGGGGCTTATTCTTCAATCTTTATTGCAGCACAACTCTGGTATTACTTACGTGTACATACGAAAATCAAAGTTAAAAAGGTTCAAAAGAAATCGAGCAATGAACCGGAAGAATTAACCATTATGGGAATTAATGATTAGACCTGAAAAGGTCTTTTTTTTACTATGTTATACTAAAGCATATGTTACAATCTAACCCACTTCTAGAAATCATCTTTGAGTACAATCATCTGAATCAAGAACAAATAGCGGATGTGTTGAATCCTAGTCCTTTGGCATTTACAACATCAAAACACTTGTTAGATATTATAGATAGACTCCGAAAAGCTAAAAATCTTAATCAGAAGATTTTTATTTGTGGGGACTATGATGTGGATGGTTTATGTTCAACCAGTATTTTAGTTAAGAGTTTTAGGGACTTTGGTTTAGCCGTCGGGTATTATATTCCAGATCGTTTCAAAGATGGTTATGGCATTAATCTTGATATTGCTAAACAAGCGATTGATAAAGGCTATGAATGTATATTAATGGTTGATAATGGAGTGTCTGCACACGATGTTATTTCTTTTTGCAAAAGTAAGCTGATTGATACAATTGTTGTTGATCATCATGAAATTAGGGATGAAGTAAAATCGGATTATTTATTGCATCCAGATCTTCTAGAAAGTTTCTTTGAATCAATGTGTGCAAGTGGCTTGGCTCATCAAATATCTCATGCTTTAGTTGGTGAAAATGACTATGTCACAAGTCTTGCAGGTTTGGCGACCATTGCTGATATGATGCCAGTTTTTAAACAAAATCGTGTCTTAATTCAAAATGGATTAAAACTCATCAACCAAAACAGATATCTTAATATTTTGGCGCTTCTTAAAGACACAAATCAGATCATTACTGAAGAGTCTTTGAGTTTTCATGTAATCCCTAAGTTAAATGCAGTGGGAAGACTTGCAGATCGGGCCAATGCTAATCGTGTTGTAGAATATTTACTTCTCAAAAGAAGTGAGGAAATTTTTGCATTTGCGACCAAAATTCATGAACTCAATGAAGAACGAAAAGCTATACTAGACCAAATGATGAAGATTGCAGCGCCTCAAGTCCAAGAACAATCTGTCATTGTTTTGAAAGATGAAAGTTTTCATGAGGGGATTGTAGGAATTGCAGCTGGGAAAATAGCTCATCTATATCAAAGACCCACAGTTGTTTTAAATCAGAATGGAGATCGACTTAAAGGAAGTGCGCGATCCATTGGTTCGATTTCTTTAACGAATTTGTTTGAATCAAGTATTGATTTACTAAGCCGTTATGGAGGTCACGCTCAAGCAGCCGGACTTGAATTAGCTATGGAAAATTATGAAAGCTTGATCGAACGTCTTAATTTAAATGCTAATCTAACATCGATCGATGAAGATTATTTTGAAGCTTCAGAATTTCTAAATGTTGAACACTTTAGCAAACTCGATGTCTATCGACCTTTTGGTCAAAACTTTAAAATCCCAGCTTTTTATTTTAAAGAAGCTAAAATCATAAGTGTTAAAACTCTAAAAAAAGGAGTGAAGTATCAAATAAGAACCTTAAATCAGCTATGGGATGTTTTAGATTTTAATGAGTCATTTCTCAAAACAATCAATACAGAGTGTTCATTTGTAGCGAAGGCAACGACCAATCTTTACAATGGAAACCTTTCACTCACCTTGATGATTGAAAAGTGGCTATGATGTTTAATAAGGCTTTGTTATAATAAACACG
>CAZHIG010000011.1:3952-14364 GCA_964532705.1 uncultured Erysipelotrichaceae bacterium | reverse complement strand
TCTTAAACAAACCTCACTTTATACCTTGGCTAAAGCCTGTGATTTGGATGCGCAAAGCTTTATACGAGCTTTTATTGATCATAGAGGTGACGCATGAAAAACTTTGTGATCAATGTCATTCCAGGGTCGACCTTTCTACATCAACTGACAGGTAAAACCAAAGTCGCGCTTTTTGGGGTCTTTGTGTTTACGATTCTGATGTCTTTTGACATACGTATCCTTCTACCAATATTTGTCGTGTTAAGCTTTGCCCTGATTAGTTTAAAGCCCAATTGGAAAGTGGTACTTGGTTTATTTCTTTTTATCTTTGGGATGAACTTCATCAATCTCATTTTATTCTGGTTGGTGGATCAAGACATTGGGACTTTCTATACAAGTCACGCACCCACCATACTTTATCAAATGGGATCTCGTTATCTAAGTTTAGAAACCCTTTGGTACTTCAGTGTAAGACAACTTAAACTGATGAGTAGTTTCTTAGCTTCCTTGGTATTTATCTTATCGATTACCCCTCAAGAATTGGCAGCAGGTTTATATGGTTGGGGTGTCCCTTATAAAGCTTGCACAGTGGTTTCTTTGGCCTTTAGATACATCCCTGATATTGCCCGTGACTATGAAAACATTCAAACGTCCCTTCAAGCTCGCGGCATGGAGATGGATAAGCGTCGTTTATCATTATTCAAACGTTTAAAAGATACTTTATACATCCTCATCCCTTTGGTCATCACATCCTTTGATCGAATTGGAAACATTGCCAATGCGATGGATCTTAGAGCCTATGGACTCAAGAAAACTCGTACCTACTATTGTGAACATGAACCTACTAAATGGGACCATGTCTTTAGAAGTCTAGCTGCATTCATCTTAATCCTAAGTGCAGCTTGGATCATCAATCGATGGATCCATGTGCCAAGTTCACAAATGTATTATCCTTTTGGAGGTCTTAAATGAAACCCATCATCGTTCTACAAACCGATTTTACCTATAAAGAAGGGGCTGTGGCAGCTATGAAAGGGGTCATTAAAACAGTAGATCCAAGTTTAGAGATCATTGATCTCACCCATGAGATCCCTCAATTTGACATCTGGTCAGCCTCTTTTAGACTTCACCAAGTGATTCACTTTTGGCCTCAAGGGACACTCTTTGTATCCGTGGTTGATCCAGGGGTAGGCTCAAGTCGAAAAGCCTGTGTGGCTCTTACACACTCAGGCCACATCATTGTGACGCCTGATAATCAAACTTTGACGCATGTTGAAAAGTATATCGGATTTAAAGAAATCATTGAGATTGATCCTAAATACAAATATGATTCAGGTTTTAAGTCTTCGATCTTTCATGGACGTGACATCTTTGGCTATGTGGCGGCCTTACTGGCTTCAGGACAACTTAAACTTAAAGATGTGGGACAAGTCTATACCGATATCCAACGCTTTGATCTCAAAGATCCGTATGAACTTAAACAAGAAATCTTCGGTATCATTGAGATTGTCGATCCGAACTTCGGCAATGCTTGGTCGAACATCTCTTACAAATATTTAGAATTAAAAGGCATTCATAAAGGCGATCAACTCAAGATAGAAATCCACTATGAGGATACACTTTACTACCAAGGTACTCATACCTTAGGATCAAACTTTTCTGAAGTAGAGCTCTATGAAGCAAGCCTTTACATCAATGAACTGGAAAATTTAGCGATTGCGCTCAATCAAGCCAGTTTCATCGAAACCTATACCATCGGCTATGGTCTGTCTTGGATCATTAAGCTCACAAAGGAGAACCATGTCTAAACCCCTCGTCTTACAATCTGATTTTGGCATCGTTGATGGCGCTGTCAGCGCCATGACGGGTGTAGCCTTAAGTGTCAATGAAGATTTACGCATTTATACCCTTTCCCATTCAGTCTCACAATTCAATATTTTCGAAGCTTCTTATCGCTTGTTTCAAGCGGTAAGCTATTGGCCTGAAGGTTCAGTCTTTGTCTCTGTGGTGGACCCTGGAGTGGGTTCTGATCGTAACTCTGTGGTTGTATTAACCAACAGTGGCCATTATATCGTGACCCCCAACAATGGTACGCTCTCTCACATTAAAAAATACATTGGACTCCAAGAGGCTGTGATTATTGATGTGGCTAAAAATAGACGCACAGGGGCATCGAGTGAATCCTATACTTTTGATGGTAGAGATCTGTATGCCTATGTGGGTGCACGCTTAGCCTGTGGCCAACTTAAACTTAAAGAGATCGGTGAAACTTGTAACAGTGATCAGGTTCAATCTTTAGAGTTACCAGGGGTTGAAGTTAAAGGGAATCAAATCATCGGTTCCATAGAAATCTTCGATGAACGCTATGGCTCGGTTTGGTCCAGCATTCCTGTCGAAAACTTTAAAGCCTTTAATCCTGAGTTTGGAAAAGCCTATCGCGTTCAAATCATTGAAGAGGGTAAAGTCATCTTTGATCAAAAAGTTGTGTATGGGCATGCGTTTACTGCCGTCAACGTTGGAGAAACTCTACTTTATGTTTCCTCACTCAATCGTATGGCCTTAGCTTTAAACCAAGGGAGCATTAAAGATTATCTCAATCTCAAACTTGGACTCAGCTTTATCATTGAAGTTTAATCAGTAGGCAGCTGCCTACTTTTTTTTGAAACGAATTGGAACTAAAATGAACCAAACTTGGGACGATTTAATAGGATCGTTATGTTAGATTCAAGAGGTAGGAAGTAAGAAAGTGTGACCTTCTAGATTATAGGAGGTGCCAATATCATGGAGAGTATTGAACTACTAACCTTGATCGTGCTTATCATTGGTTTGTGTCATCAGATTTTTAAACAAAAGTGATCACTAATGAAAAACACCCTTTCGTAGAGAGTGTTTTTCAGATGAATATAAAAGTTCATTAGAAGGCACATTTCTATGCTTCCTACACCTATTTTAAATCTAAAGTGAAACTTAGTAAATAAAAACTCATCATTTCTGATGAGTTAAGTTTAATTAAATCTTAGTGGCTAAGTATTCAGCGGTACGTACCAATTGGTTGGTATAGGAGGCTTCATTATCGTACCAAGCAGCAACTTTAACCAAGCATACGCCACCTACGTTTGAAACCTTAGTTTGAGTTGCATCAAACAAGGATCCAAAGCTCATACCGATCACATCGGATGAAACGATTTCATCTTCAGTATATCCGTAAGATACGTTTGCAGCAGCTTTCATTGCAGCATTGACTTCAGCAACAGATGTTTCTTTCTTAACAACAGCTACCAATTCAGTTAAAGAACCCGTGATGACAGGCACACGTTGTGCAGCTCCATCAAGTTTACCGTTAAGATCAGGAATAACCAAACCAATCGCTTTTGCAGCACCGGTTGAGTTAGGAATAATATTGGCAGCCGCAGCACGTGCACGACGTAAGTCGCCATTTCTGTGAGGGGCATCCAATGTATTTTGGTCATTGGTGTAAGCGTGAATGGTGGTCATAGAACCACTGATGATTTCAAAGTTATCATGAAGAGCTTTAGCCATTGGCGCTAAGCAGTTTGTGGTGCAAGATGCACCAGAAATTACTTTTTCAGAACCATCTAAAATGGAATGGTTGGTGTTAAAGACAACGGTTGGGACATCATTACCCGCTGGAGCTGAGATAATGACATAACGGCTACCTGCAGTGATGTGTGCAGAAGCAGCTTCTTTTTTAGCAAAGAAACCAGTAGATTCGATCACAACATCGACTTTTAAATCTTTCCAAGGAAGATTTACAGGATCTTTTTCTTTTAATACGCGAACTTTCTTACCATCAACGATGAGATCATCGCCTTCGTAAGAAACAGTGTGACCATCAAAGCGGCCTTGAGAACTATCATACTTCAATAAGTGTGCTAAAGTTTTAGCGTCTGTCAAATCATTGAGCGCAACGATTTCGAATGCTGGGTTACCCCACATAATACGAAAAGCTAAGCGTCCAATACGACCAAATCCATTAATCGCAATTCTTGCTGACATGTGTGTGTTTTCCTCCTAATTGCAGGTTAATTATAGGCCATTTACTAAACAAGGTCAATTTAATGACCTTGTTTTTCTTATGATAACGCTTACTGATTCTCTCTAAACCAAAGGGGTTTTTCTGCCAAGCTAAAGGCTTCTTGAATGCTTCTTACATTGGCGTGATAAAGTTCATTGAAATGTTTGGCTGAATTCAGTCGCGCATAGGTGTACTGAACAGTTTCACTTTTAGCTTTAGGGAAAAGTTTAAGCAGTTTTTCTTTGTTAGATAAACGCAGTTCAATGGGTAGATTGAGTGAAGTGACCGTATTGAGTATCTTCATGATGGCTTGCGCATTTAAATACACCAGTTCGTCCACAAGGACTTTGTCTTTCTCAAAAAAGATACAGGCATAGCCCTCTAGCCCTTCATTGGACACATAAGCCATGAGTTTGCCGTTTTGTGAAGCCACTTCATGTTTAAGTTTTTCAAAATCACTTAAGTCTCTACGATGATACCCATCAAAACGAGAACTAAATGTTTTGTAGAGTTTAAGCAAATCTGAAGCTTCAATTAAAGTTGTTGTCCCAGTGGGAGAAAGAACAGGAATATCCTTAGGAGAAAGGGTGAGATGTTGTCTAAAATAGATGGCTTCAAAGCCATAGGCTTGGTAAATATTAGGAACATAAGATTGAATCAAAGAAATCAGTTCTTGATGCGACAAAACATCAATCACTTTGGTTAAAAGTTCTTTCATATGGCCTTGATGACGATATTTCTCAAGTGTAAACAGTCCAACAATCATTGAAGCACGCAGAGGTTTATTGGCTAAAAGAAGTGTTTTGGTATGGATTTGACAGGCTGAATAGAGTTCGTCTTGCTCATCCACGAGAATGAAACAGTTGTTCAGTTCAAAGGCTTCTTTAAAATAAAAGTCACTGTGACCCCCATCATCATGACTAAAAATAGTCCGATAGGCTTTTTCAATGCGCTCACGATCTTCCAGTTTGGCTTTTCTAACAATCATATAAACTCCTTAATTCGAAATTTTTCTAATAAATATAGAGGATTTAAAGCCATCTTCGCTTGTCTTAAAGACTCTAAACCCATATCATCTTCACGATTGGTATAGGGAACATCTAAATAATGTCGCTCTAAGAATTCTTTCTCAATGGCTTGGTAAAGACCACGTATTTCAGGATCAGCTTTCTCAATGTTGATTTGAATCATCTCTGAGCTGCTTTGAGATGCAATGATAAAGGCTTTGACCACACCATCGATACGAATCAGTCCACCATGATAAGGTAAGATTCCAAATAAATCTAAAACAGCATCCGTTCCTTGTATTTCATAATTTAAATACTCTTCACTGACATCACGCTTCCAAGCATATAGAAACGCCTTAACATCCGCTAAGTTTTCTAAACTAAGGTCTTCATAAACAAAACGATTGGCATATTCTGACACAAAATGATTGTAGTTGTTTCTTCTTTTTTGAAGCTTTTTCCCAGATAAAGTTCTTAGCTTTTCGGTTTCATAGATATAGTCTGCTGCTTCACGCTCTGCTTTTGCTGAAAGGTGAGGTAAAAGACCTAAAACAGCATTGGTTTCATCTTCAGTAAAACAGGACAGTTCAAACGGAATATCGTATTGTTTAAACAGTGCCAACATCTTTTGTAGTGCTTCATTAAAAAAGGTTTTTTCACATAAAGGCATATAGCCAAAAAGATGTCCTTTATGTACCCCTAGAAGCAAACAATAATTTTCTGTGTGATATTGCCATAAAGGGAATTGAAGAAACCATTGAAATAAGTTGACGATGTTGTGGTTGCTTTCTGAATACTGTGCTTTATTGATAAAATGCATCAACATCGGAATATCTGATGTAGTCACAGGTAAAAAGTCTTCGTGTAGCACTTGTTGAATCATTTTTCTTCTTTTTCCGCTACCACTTCCACATCAATCACATTGGGATCTTTATGTACGGTGTTCTGTGATGTATACGTTGAATTAAAGCTGCTTTGAACTTTTGATTTTATGATCAAAAAATAAACAATGATCACGATTATGAAAAAGACAAAGAGGGGCCAAAAGATGGATAAAAGAATCAAGCTAATCATAAGGGTAAGTAAGCTTTGTAGGAGTTTCATATCTCTTAAAGTATAGCACTTCAAACAATCAAAAAGCGCTTAACGCGCTTCATGATTTTGGTTTCAGAATAGATCCCGAATGTGGATGCCTAAACCCATGGCCAACTTTAGAATGGCATCAAGACTCAAATTTCTTTGCCCACGCTCTACATCCGAGATGTAGTTGCGATGAAGCTTAGAACGCTCTGCCAATTCTTCTTGAGATAGACCATTTTGCTTACGCACACTTTTGACTTTGTGCCCAAATTCTTTTCGATAAGTCTTAAGACTCTCGATTTTGACACCAGTCTCTTGAGTATCCCCTTTACTCATACTGAAATTCCCCCAAGGGCTCAACCCTATGACTAAATTGTAAGTACAAATAAAGAAAAAATCTACATACGATGAGTGTAATTTTGCCAATTTTTCTGGTATTTTAACAATTTACGCCTGATTTATGGCATCAAGTACCGTTTTTAGGACAGCACTGGGATCAAATGGGTAAGGTTTAGGTTTAAAAGTTCTCGCAATCTCAATGACTTCACTGAGTTTGCTTAGGTCATCACAACGTAGAATGTAGCCTTCATTCGCAAAGGCATCCAACAATTCAAGTTGATGATCGTTGGTATGTTCTCCATATTGCTTTAATCGTGCCACTGCGATGACAACTTTGTTGAATTTCAAGACATCTAAAATCGAACCAACGCCCGCATGGGTTATGATGAGGTCTGCTTCTTGTCTTAACTCATCAAGTTCAATTTGAGAATAATAATCTTTTATCTCTAACACAGAAGATGCATATTCTGTATAACCTGATTGAACAATGACTTCATCCTTTAAGGTATTAGGAAGTTTTAAATCTTCAATGGCTTTGATCAAGCGCGAAAACGATTTGTCTTGTGTGCCAAGTGTGACAAGAATCATGTGATTTCTCCTAAGAGTGCTTTTTCAAAAGCTACGAGTCGCTCAGCATTTTGATCAAGATATTCGGGCATTTCTTGCTTGAGTGTATGAAGCTTCTTTTCATCCTGTACAAGCTCAATCAATTTATGGGTTAAAGCATCTTGAGTGTTATCTACAATCCAACCATTGATGCCTTCTTGGATCTGTTCTTGGATGCCAGAAACCAAAGTACTCAGAACAGGCGTCTTTGCGATGAGTGATTCTAAAACGGAAGTTGGATAGCCTTCATAAAGAGAAGATAAGACAAAGAGATCCGCTTTGGATATGTAGGGCAAAGGCTTATTTTTTTGCCCTAAGAAAATCACCGAGGAGTCAATCTTTAGACTTTTAACTAAAGCTTTGAGTTCTGATTCAAGTTCACCTGAACCAATTAAGTATAGGCACAGGTTTGGATTGATCATTAAGGCTTGTTGAAAAGCGATGATCAGTCGATCAATGGATTTTTGAGGATGGAAACGTGCGACGGTTATAAGATTGAGAACAGTTGAGTCTGGCTTAAAATCAATCGTTTCACTGAGTTGTTGTTTTAGACTTTGAATGTCCATAAGATTATTGATGGAAATAATGGATTTTGGACTAAACAAGTTTTGATAAGCTTCTTTGGCTTTTATTGAAACCGCAATGTTTTCATCCATTACGGAAACCACCTTACGCATCAAAGGCATGTGGTGTTTTGAATAGTTTTGAGCGCTGTAGTCGACATGAATCCAATTGATTTTTCTCTTTGATTTGCCTTGTGAAACAAAAAGTGTACAAAAGCCTTCTTTAGCCGCCACTTCGATGTCGTAGGGAAGTTCATCTAGTTTAAGATGATTTCTCTCTTTTGAGACATCCTTTAAAATCGATTGGGTTTTCATAGAGATTAGAAGTTTAAGTTTTTGATAAACAGATAACCATTGTTGTTGTTTTAAAGCAGATTTTAAATTGACATCGACTCCATCAAAAAACGAAGTTCCATGAATTACTTTAACCCAAGCAGGAATTTGATCTAAGAGTTCACCATGCGCATGAAGAATCAAAACAGTCACATCAAATTTATCTTGATCAAGCACTTTTAAAGTATTGATGAGGATGCGAGCAACGCCCCCCATCACCATTTCATCATTAACAAAAAGGACACGCTTCTTCATTAGAACAGTTTCCCTACGTATTGAGCTTTTTTATAAGCAGGTAAAAGCGATTCCCATTGAACCAAATACAAATCTGCAATGGGATGAATCAGTCTACCCGACACATTGGCTTTTTTCACATTGGCATAGGTTTCAACATAGAGAATTTTTGCTCCTAGTAAAAGTTTTGCGAAATACGCAAAAACCACAGCCGTATGTGTTCCTGTCGAAACCACCGCTTGAGGTTTGAGCTTTAAAACATAATAGAGACTTAAGAGGGCATTGTACGTAAATTTGAAAAGATACGAAAACAAATGTTCTTTTGAACCATAGACAAGATAAAAAACACGATTTGGATAAAGTTCTTTCAAATACAGTGCACTAGGATTATTCTCGGTAATAATCGAATAATCGGTTTGTTCAAAAAGAGGCTTAAACTGTAAAAGTTCGTTAAGGTGTCCACCCGTTGAGGCAATGTATACAACGCGTTTTAAACTCATTCATCAAACCCTTCAGTGCTGTCATCAATCTTAAGAAAAACCATCACAGTTTGAAGAATCAGTTTGATGTCGAGCCAAATAGAGTAGTTTTCAATGTACATCAAATCAAGGATCAGTTTATCTTTAGGGGAAGTGTTGTATTTTCCATGAATTTGCGCATAACCCGTTAAGCCAGCTTTTGCGCGCAATCTAAGTTCAAATTCAGGCATATCTTCGGTATATTTTTTCACATTCGCTAACATCTCTGGTCGAGGTCCAACCACCGACATGTCTCCATTGAGAATGTTTAAGATTTGAGGCAGTTCATCCAAACGTATTTTACGAAGAATTTTACCAACTTTGGTGATGCGATCATCATCTTTCGTAGCGGATTTGTTGGCTTCAGCTTCGACTTTCATCGATCTAAATTTCATGACATTGAAGATTTTTCCATTCTTTGTCGCCCGTTCTTGTTTAAAGAAAACAGGACCGCCATCCTCTACTTTAATTGCAATGGCAAAAATTAACCACAAGGGTGAAGTGAGGATGAATCCAATCATGGCTACCGTTAAATCTAACATTCTTTTAAGAATGCGATCTTCCATGCTAAATTCTGAAATATTGGTGGTAAATAAAGATAAATCATCCACCATTAAATGTTTGGATCTAAATTCAACGACGTCCATGATTTCTGCATTGAAATAGATGGCTTTCTTCTGTTTATAACAATACTCACTAAACACCACCCGTTCATCCTTAGGAATGTTGTAGAGAATGACCACATCCACCAAATCAATGGCAGCGTGACATGCATTCACATCCACATCATCCATAACTTGAGTGATGTTGAATTTTGCCCCATTCTTTTTGATTTTGGAAACAATCTTGTTGGGTTTAGTGTCTTTCGCATAAATGATGAGTGTCTTCTTGGGTTTATTTAAAATGAAATAGAGTTTATTGCCAAAATAGGCCATCAAAACGATTTCAAAGACTTGTACCACATAGGCAAAACCCAAACGACGTAGAGAATAGAAGCCAAATTGCCAAATGTTCCAAATGCTAGGATTGGTAATTTGGATCACCACATAACTGAAGATGTCAGCAATAAAAGTCACAATGATCAGCGAATAAACAATTTGACGGGTTTGTTTTTCACCGACATCAAAGCCCCCGTAGGCGTTGAGCATTAGGCCAAAGGTCAAGACAAAGGTAATCGATACAACCGCTGCTTCACGCGTGGTTTGTAGCAGTTCAGGATAGGCAAAACTAAAAATCCAGATGAAACTGGCAAACAATAGAAAATAAGTGATTAAACTCATTAAGAACAACAGCGTGTTCTGAAATTTCTTGAGGTATTTTTTAAACATGATTAAATCCATCTTTTATTGTACATCAAAACCAAACAAAAAGCCTAGTGGACTAGGCTTTGAAGAATTTGGATGGCATTGGCTGCGGCGCCTTTTCGAATGTTGTCTGCAACCACCCATAAATTTAATCCATAAGGCACAGAAGCATCTCTACGAATACGCCCCACAAAGCTTAAGTCTTGACCACTCACTTCTAAAGGACTGGGGTAAGCACTGCCTTCTAAAATTTTCAAACCAGGCTGATTCTTTAAAGCTGAAATGACTTCATCCATTTTAAAATCGCGTTCAAATTCAACATTTATTGACACACTATGGCCATTAAAGACAGGAACTCTTACACAGGTTGCACTTATAGGTAACTGAGGTAAATCCAAGATTTTACGGCTTTC
>CAZHIG010000011.1:0-3852 GCA_964532705.1 uncultured Erysipelotrichaceae bacterium | reverse complement strand
TTACACAGGTTGCACTTATAGGTAACTGAGGTAAATCCAAGATTTTACGGCTTTCTTCAATCATTTTTTGTTCTTCTTTGGTGTTACCATCTTCTAGAAATGCATCAATTTGAGCAATGACATTGTGAAGAATCTGTTTAGGATAAAAGGTAGAAGCTTTTCCATCCAAGTTATCTTGAAGATCTTTGACCCCTTTAAAGCCAGAACCAGAGACCGCTTGATAGGTTGAATAAACCACCCGTTTTAAACCAAACGCTTTCAATGCGTTTAATGCCAAGACTGACTGAATGGTAGAACAGTTTGGATTAGCAATAATGCCTTTATGGTTAAGTGCTTTTTTCGCATTGATTTCGGGAACCACCAAAGGAACACTTGGATCCATGCGCCATGCGCTTGAATTATCAATCACAACACAACCTGTTTGAGCTGCGATGGGCGCATATTTCTTTGAGATTTCTCCCCCTGCAGAAAACAATGCAAAGTCAAAACCGGAGTCAAAACTTTGTTCAGTTAAAGCTTGTACGATCAAAGCTTCACCCTTAACCATGAAACGTTTTCCTGCTGATTTTTCAGAAGCAAAAAGCACCAATTCATCATACTCTAAGTCATATTCCTCAATGATTTTAATAAAACTTTGACCCACCATACCGGTGGCACCTACAATCGCAATTCTCATTTTATACCTCGATCATTGCGAATCAAATCCGCAAAACTTTCACGTTCAACCACAACTTTAACTTTATCTCCATTGACGAATATAACCGCTGGTTTGGTTAATCGATTGTAGTTTGACGCCATAGAATAGTGGTAAGCCCCTGTGCTAAAGACTGCCAACAGATCATCTTGAATAACTTCAGGCAGCATAACTTCATCAACTAAAATGTCTCCTGATTCGCAGGCTTTACCCGCAACGGTATAGGCCGTTGTTTTTACTTCTTCAGCTCGATTGATTAAAACCGCATCATATTTCGCTTGGTACAAAGCCGCACGTATGCCATCAGCCATGGAACCATCCACAAACACAAAATTTTTATGGGGGGTTTTCTTGATTGAGCCAACGGTGTAAAGGGTAATTCCCGCTTCAGCCACGATTGATCGTCCTGGCTCAATCATCAGGCTAGGAATCTTTATTTGATAGAAGCTTGAAAGTTCTTTGGCTTTCTTCAACAAAGTCTTTAAACTGTCTTCAAGATTTAAAACAGGATCTGTTTCTAAATACTGAACCCCAAATCCTCCCCCTAGATTCAACAACTCACAGTTAAATCCAAAGGATTTAAACAAAGATAAATGTTTAAAGAAGACTTCAAGTTCTTCATAGAAGTATTCACTCGACGTAATTTGAGAACCGATGTGCGTATGTAGACCTTTTAAATGGATAAACGAAGATGCCATCATCTTTTGAATTAAACATTGAGTTTCTAAATCGAAAATAGAGACACCAAACTTCGAATCAAGCGTGGTGGTTTGTATGTATTTGTGGGTATGCGCTTCAACCCCCACATTGACGCGAAGTAAAACATTCACTTTATGTACAGGTTTTAAATATTCAATCCGTTCAAATTCTGCTTCATTGTCGATGACAATTAAACCCACTTTAGATTCAAGCGCATAGCTTAGCTCTTCTAAGGATTTATTATTCCCATGAAAAATCAGTTTCTTAGGATCAAAACCCACCGACAAAGCAGTGTAGAGTTCTCCCCCTGATACCACATCTAAATAGAGACCTTCTTCATCCACCACTTGAACCATGGCTTGGGTAAGAAAAGCTTTGGAAGCATAGGCTACTTGAGTTTGAATTTCATCATCTTTAAAGCTGTTTTTAAACAAACGCATTTGACTACGAATGCGTGCTTCATCCATCACATAAAGAGGGGTTTTAAACTGTTTTGCTAAATCACTTGCTTTGTGATTTCCAATCCATAAATCATTGTTTTTAACGAGATATCCATGTACTTTTTTCATCTTTTTGCCTAAATATGTTTCAACCTTACCATGAAGCTCAAAACATTTCAATTTATGGTAGAGTGAAAGAAGAAACTGAGGGTTAAACATGATAAAAATGATTGCAGTTGATATGGATGGAACATTCTTAGATTCAAACATGCGTTATGACATCAAACGTTTTGAGCGCATTTATCAGCATATGAAAGAGAACGAAATCCTCTTCGTTGTGGCTTCAGGCAATCAATATTTTCAGCTCAAGTCTTTCTTCCCTCATTTAGACCATGAAATTGCTTATGTAGCCGAAAATGGGGCAATGGTCATCGATCGCAATGAACTCATTCACATTGGTGCATTTGACCCACAAGATGTGAAAGACATCCTAAGTTTGATTGAAGAAAGAAATTTGAAACATGTGATTCAATGTACACCCACCATGGCGTATGTCATTCAAGATGAACCGATGATGGAGATGGCTAAGAAGTACTACCATCAACTTAAAGAAACCACTGATTTTCACCTCATTCAAGATCCAACCATAAAGTTTAACCTGAACTTTGAAGAATCTAAAACGGATGAACTGGTGGATTTGTTTAATACAAAATTTGAAGGTCGCATTAAAGCCGTCTCATCAGGACATGGGAACCTTGACCTTATTACCCAAAGTACCTCTAAAGCAGAAGGCTTAAAGAAATTAGCAGCATCGCGCAACATTTCATTTGATCAAGTGGTCAGTTTTGGAGATGGTGGAAACGATGTGGACATGTTGGTGTGGGCTGGTCAATCCTACGCCATGAACAATGCGCCAGACAAAATCAAAGACATCGCAAAATCTATTGCTCCATCAAACAATGATTCTGGCGTATTGGTTATTTTAGAAAAACTCTTCAATCTTTAACACACATGTCACAGTTTTGTCACAATTTAGGCATACACTCTAGTTGTACCTAGGTACAGAAAGAAGGGACTATCTATGCGTGGATATTATGATTTTAATCAATGGATGCCTTACGGGATGCCTTATGGTGGGGCTTATATGTGGATTGGAATGGCACTAAGGCTTGTTGTGTTTATTGGCTTTATTGCTTTAGTGATTTGGGCCATTAAACGCTTTAGCTCAAAACCTGTTGATCACAGTGAAGATGAAGCAATTCAAACGGTTCGTAATCGTTATGCATCAGGTGATCTTAGTAAAGAACAATACGATCAATTGATGGCAGATCTGACACTAAAATCTAAAAAGAAGTAAGTATTGTCAAAAACATCTAAAGACCTTGAGAAATCAAGGTTTTTTAATGTTTATACTCGATAAACAAGCATCATTAATCTTGTTAAATGTGGCAATAATTGATAAAATATGTATACTCTTTATATTTATATACAGTATAAAAATAGGGTGGGTAATGAATTTTAAGAAATCAATGCTTCAGAAAACATTAAATGTCTTGATGAGTTTGGCCATCGTTATTAGCCAAACTGTTTTCAGTTTTGATAAACCCTTAAACGTTTTTGGTTTGGACAATAATGTCTACATCGCTACGTCAAATGGGAATGGGACTGTGGTTAATAGTGCAATTTTTGTTGATCCAAACATTGATGTTGATTTAAAAACAACAACTGTCCACACTTCAGGCAGAGTATATGGTGCTCAAGTAAGAATTGAAAACTATGTGAGTGGGGATGCTCTTGGTGTCAATGGATACAGCTTACCTTCAAGCAACATTTCTTACAGTGCTGGAACTTTGACCTTTGCGGATGATTACACTGAAGCTCAAATCGAGTCTTTACTAAGATCTGTTACCTTTACGCCAAGTACTAGTTCAAACTCAGACGTTACTTCACGATCGATTGTATTTGAAATAGGTACTGCCAATAAATCAAACGGACACTATTATGAACACATTAATAATG
>CAZHIG010000010.1:1679-14543 GCA_964532705.1 uncultured Erysipelotrichaceae bacterium | reverse complement strand
TTTTTTGGCCCATCTTCATTGTCTTTGTATATCTTCAATTGTTTACTCATAAAGATAGCTTAATTAAAGAAAAACTCATCTTCTTTGTAAGTTTAGCAGGCCTTAGTAACGGAATTATGATGTTGTCTCCGATTTTTGGGTATCGTTCAACGCTGTATACTGTCTATTTTTTAATCGTTGTGGTGCTTTTAATGGTTGATAAAATCGAAGTCCCAAAATGGATGAATGGATCACTCAATATAATTCTAATTTTACTTATCGCAAAGAGTACTCAAACATATTTATATAAATACACCTTGGTTCAAAGAACACATTCATTAAGATTGGCAGAAATAGCTTACTATAAAGATCATCCTGAAGTAAAAGAGGTTTGGCTCATTCGTTATCCCATTTATACCTTGCATTCTGGAGACATTGAAAAAGAAGATGCATACCATATGGAAGTGTTTAAAACGTTCTATGGTTTATCTTCTAATCAAGAATTAATATTTTATTTTCCAGAAGTAGCTTATGAAGATTACTTAAGTCAAAGTGGATATTAATCTTTAAATCCAAAGTAATTGTTTTCAATAATCTTATGTCCAAGACTAAGCTCTTGGATTTTTTTCGCAACATCTATTCTGGCAGTTTCTTCATCCATCCCATTTAAAATAGTAATTGAGTCATCACTGAGGTTATAGGAATAGCTATTTGTCTTGATGTTTCCTTTCGCATCAAAATAAAAGCCATTGTAATTTGGATCGAAAATATTTGAGCCTAACATTAATTGAGGATTGTACTCGATTCCAAATAAATCATAGAGTGTGGGTGAAATGTCTGTTGGATTTGAGATAACTGTACTTTTGCCAACAAACGAATCATTGTTCCAAATGATAAAAGGTGTATTTAAACAAGTATTTGGATCAAGTCCTCTTTGTGTACAAATTGATGTATAGTCTTCAGCATTTTCGAATATTCCTTTTGGTGCATGATCACCATATATAGCAATCACAAGATCATCCAATCGACCCATCATTTCATAGACATTGATGATTTCTGATAGGGCTTGATCAAAATCCATTGTTTTTGCAAGATATACCCACTCTTCAGATTTTAAATCGGGATAGCTAGCTTTTGCTAATTCGTAGTAATCCATCCAAGTCTCATGCACTTCACCAATATCATAAGGTTGATGCCCATTAAAACTAATCCAAAATGTAAGTATTTGTTTTTTCTCAACCATAATCCAGGACAAAGTTTCAGCAAAACTAGAATCTTCAATAAATTGACTTTCAAAGCCCATCCCAATACAATCTAAAAAATCATAGCCTAAAATGGGCATCATAATGTTTCGATTGTAGAATTCACCATAATTATTATGAACAGCCAGCGTTTTATATCCTAAAGCACTAAATGTTGACCCAAGGGTAAGTGGATAGGTATTCTCTGTGTATTTATGAAAAGTCACATAACCATCGTTTGATGGCACAAGCCCTGTATTTGCCATCAGTTCAGCATCACTTGTAGACCCGAAAAGTAAAGGTGAGTGATAGTTTTCAAAAGTATAGCCATTGATCATAAGTCGATATAAAGTTGGTGATAAAGTCGGGTCAATCGCAAAACGATTTAAAGACTCTGCTTCAATAAGTAAAATTGATTTGCCTTCAAAAATCCCGTTGTAAATTCCCTTTGTAGAAATTGAAGGCTTCGATTCAAGAAACGCTTGAATTTCTTCATTCTCTTGCGTGTGTTGGTCAAACATGGGTGATACAATAGAGCGCTCAATATCACGAAGTGTCCAACTCAATAAGCCAAATGTGTCTACGAAAACGGAAGTGCTTGGAACCACTGTATAAATGTAGTGTTCTGTTTTGTAATATAAGAAATCATCATATTGTTTTCGACTCTCTTCAATTTTTAAATAATAGTTTGTAAATCCAAAAATTGAAATCAATAAAAAGATCCCTGCGATGATGTGTTTAAACTTTCTGCTTGAATTTCTAGCTTTAATGTTTAAAGTCATAACAAAAAATAGTATTGGGTATAGAAAAATAATAAAATCTGTAAGTTTAACAAATTCCATAGCACTTGATGTGACTTGTGTCATCTCGGACTTAAGACTAAAAATAGTTGCGAGTGAACCAAATTGACCAAAAGCTCTGAAATAGATTGTTTGAAGGCTAATATTAAGACTATGAATGAATAAAATTATGCTTGAAAAAGTCACATCCCATTTCTTAGGTAAGACGCTAATCAAAGCTAGCATTAAGCTTAGAATAGAAACCTCAGTCAAAGTGGAGTAAGAACCATTTGAGATAAAAGGCAAATAAATCAACACAAAAAGTATTCCAAATACAAATAAAATAATGACTTTACGTATTTCTTCTTTTAGGGTTTTATGCATTTTTATCTTTTAAGTTTTGAAGCAAATACGCCATTCCAAAAGCCAAATAGGTGGTCGTAAAGAACTGATCCAAAACATGTCCTGACATGTATGCTCCACCCAAAATCGCCCCGATAAATAATCCAATGCTTAATGTTTCTAAGTTGAAATTCTGTTTTAGTCTTCTTAAGAATAAGAAAGCAATCCAAGCCAATAAAACAAGCCATGGTCCCAAAAGGATTGCAACTCCCAAATAACCAAAAGTATACTTCTGCATCATGAAATCTTGTTCAAGTAAGATGGATCCATTCATAAACATGGAGTAAGAATAACCAAAGAGCTTTTGTGTTGAGTCAAGTTGATTAAATTTATAATCCGAGAAAATTCTTTGAAATTGCCGACCACTGGCTCTTTGTTCAAGTGGAATTTCAAAAATTAGATCGACGTACCATTTCGCATCGATGTCATAAGGGTAATACCATTCCCAATAAATTTTAGGGATGGTTAAGAAAAAGGCGTAGTCTCTAAAGATGTGAATATAGTAATAGTTATACTCAGCTGAACCAGGGATGAGTTCTTTGGCTCCATCGACCACATAATCCTTAGCAGTAATTCGAAAATCTTCATTATCAAACACAAATCCATTGTTTTCAGCATCGATGGTTTGATTAACAACAGCGGGGGTATATGGATAAATACTTAGAAAAATAACAAAAACCAATGACAATAGAGCAATTCTTTGAATTTGAATATTCTCCAACTTAAGTAACAATATAAAGATTGCGAGCACAATCATTACACCTAACATAATGGGTACACCATAGGTTGCGACTCGTGTAGCAAGCACATACATCGCTAAAGCTTGAATGATGATTAGCCCCAATAAAAACCATTGATATTTCTTAGCTTGAAGATAAATACTGATTAACATTGGATACAAGCCAAACAAAAGGATACCGGTTGTATTTCCTTCACTAAAGAAGAACTTCGTAGCGAGTTGTCTAGGATGAGAGATGTCATAAATCCCAAAGAACCAATACGGGAAATTGGCCATGGTTTTCCCCACATAGGTTGAAGGTCCAAATAGGAATAAATTGCTTACGACCAAAGGAACTGAAATGAGCGCTGATGTGATGACAACGACACGTTTCAATACATCAGAGTTTAATTTCGTACGATAAAATGCATAGACAAGACCATACGGAATGATGAGGGTTAATACATACCGAAATTCGGTAGTGACCGAATAGACATATCGATTGGTGAGATACAGTTGATCAAACAAATCTTTAACAAACAAATGGTGTTGATAAAAATATCCTGCAACCAAAATTCCATAGAGCCCAAATAAGAATCCCATCTTCTTTTTATTGGGTTCAATAAAAAAGAAGACCATTAATACAAATAAAGGTAATAGGATAAAATGTAACCCTGTGGAGGGAAGTGGAAGACCCACCGCATCTAGATATGGATATAAAATGTGATCTAAATCCAATATTGGATGCAGTAGGATTAGACTCAGCACTAAGGCAACCATGTTTTTTTCGCTTATGTATTTCTTAATCATGTTCATAGAATCATTGTACCTTTTTAATGCGATATTCACCGATAATCTCTGAAGTGAGTTCATTTAAGATTTCATCATTAGGATAATGGTAGTTCATCAAATTTCGTTTGGCTGATTGAATCCATTCAGGATTTTCTAAAACCCAACGCATTTTATGAATTAATCCAACTGTTGAATTCTCAACCACAAAGCCATTGATGGATTCACTAATTTGCTCACTGACTCCACTGACTTTTGTAGAGATGACAGGGGTTCCTGACATAAAGGATTCTAAGGTAATTGTTGGATAACCTTCATATAGAGAAGACATCACAAAGACATCTGCTTGTTTGATGTAGGGATATGGATTGGATTTTAGACCTAAGAATTGGATGACATTTTTAGATGACTTTAATTGTGCTAAATCTTGTATTTCTTTTTTGAGTTGACCATCACCAATGATGATGAGTTCACAATTAGGGTGATCTTGATAGACACTATCAAATGCTTCAATCAATCGGTCTAGCGATTTTTGAGGATGAAAACGTGCTACAGTGATGAACTGAATTTTATTTCTATCTCGTTTAATCTCTGAGGTTTCATTTGCTTTAGATCGAATCACTTCTTCTTCGACCATATTATGGATCACTTTAATTCGACTGACTTTAAAAAGATTTTTAAAGGCAACTTTTACATCTTGAGAACAAGCAATGTTGAGATCAATTTTTTCTAAAGCATTGATCATTAATGGCATATGATTTGAAGCATAATTTTGTTGGGCGTAATCGACTTGGACCCAATTGAGCTTTCGTTTTGCATTTCCATACGCAACAAATAACGAACAAAATCCTTCTTTGGCTGAAAATTCTACATCGTACTGGGTCAAACCCATTTTATTGCGCTCTTTTCTAATCTTAGAGGCGATCAATCCTGTTTTCATATAAAACAAGACAACAATCTTTGAAACGATTTGATTGACTTTAAGCGATTTTATGGCTTGCTTAAGATTGACATCCACGCCTTTAAAGAAAGCTGTCGATTTAATAACATTGACATGATTAGGGATCTCCTTCATCAGTTCACCATGAGGATGAAGGATCAATACGTCAATATCAAATAGGTCTTGATCAAGTTTTTGAATGAGTGTGTTTAGAATTCTCGCAACACCCCCCATGGTCATTTCATCATTAACAAAGAGTACTCTTTTTTTCATGCTTGACCTCTGCGATCATACAGTTTCAGTAGAATACTGAATAACCTGAATTTGTTTAGCGTAAATACCACCCATTTTTTAAAAGGGGCATTCCATACAACCTTATTAAAGTACCAAGTTGGATAAAAGGCTTCTAGTTTTTGGATGTTTTCTTTTAAGTACTTGATGCGTTCACCATCAAAATCTTTTATTCTAACAGTGGTTAGATCTGCACCATGGATGACAGCAAGTTTTTCAATGTATTTGCGATACAATGGGTAGCTGCCTTTGGACTCTAGAAATTTCTTGACTGAATGTACGGCAATATAAATATCAAAAACTTTAGGATTTTGAGTATGAACAATCGAGTTCCATCTTTGAAAGTATTTATATAAAGGTTCATCTACTTTTACAATTCGATTGGAGATAGAAATTAGCTTAGGAATGGTCGCAAGATCTTCATACCAAATGCCTTTTTCAAACTCAATGTCTTTAAAAAGATCAATACGATAAAGCTTATTGCATGCACTGTTATTAATGGTTACGATGTTAGGATTTTCATGAACGTCAACGATGCTAAAATCTCCACCACTGGATGCTTCGCAGCTTTTGTCTTCGTAAACATATTCCATATCGCAGACAGAAATATCCGCTTGAGTCATCTTAGCCTTATTGTAAAGTTTCTCCATCATTTGTGGATCAACCCAGTCATCACTATCAATAAAAGCTACATACTCCCCTTTAGCATGTCTAAACCCATAATTTCGAGCATCCGATAAACCCCCATTAGGTTTTATAAAACTCTTCACACGATTTGGATATTTCTTCACATACTCATCAATGATGTCTTGTGACCCATCTTTTGTCCCATCATTAATGACCAAAACTTCATAAGAATCAATGCTTTGGTTTATTAGAGAATCCAAACATTTTGGTAAATACTTTTCAACATTATAGACTGGCACAACCACTGAAACTTTATAGGCATATTCTTGACGAACAATTTCTTTGGGAATGTGCAGAAATTGCTCATGTTTAATCCGTCGAATTCGCTTATCAAACCAAAAATTGCGGACAAGGTAGGTACTGAGTGGATTGAGAATTAGCCCATATTTGAATCCAATATTCTTGCTTGCCAAACTGGTATTTTGGTAAAAGTTCAAAATCTTTTTCCGATGTGGTATTAATTGATTTAAAAGTTGACCAGTTTCTTTCAGTTTTTCTTTCTTAAGTAATTTGCTACCTTCTAATACATCACATCGATCGCAGATGTAATAGAATGCAGTAAACATTTGAAAATAGAAGGCATCTTCAACATTTTTAAACTTTCTAGACTCTTCTAGAATAAGATGATGGACTTTGTTCAATTCATCGACTACTTTTGGCTTAATCTCAGTCACTGAATTACCAAAACGATCGATCAAATAATTCGCTAAAGGTACCGAGGTATAAACGACCTTTTTAGCCATAAAGCAAGCATAGTAAAAGAGTAATGCATCGGTATTGGTTGTCTTTTGAGGAAAAGATAAGCCAACCAGATTCTCTCTTCTAAACAGTTTTCCATGCGGTGCATTTTCAATAAGATAGATATCTTGGAAATCATGTTCATTTTTTTGATACACCTTAAGATCTTTAAGCTGTACAAATGCACTGTTAAACATCTTATCGTAATGTTTACTCTCAATATCAGAATAGACCAAATAGCGTGCGGAACATGTTATATCCGAATCCGTCTTTTCCGCTAGATTTACCAGCGTTTTTATAGCGCTAGGTTCTAACCAATCGTCAGGATCACAAACCAAAATATACTTAGACGTGAGGCTATTGAATGCGTATTCCAAAACGGAGCCATAACCTCCATTTTCTTTTCGAATATAATTAAAAATTTCAGGATGTTTTTTAACGTATGGTTCAACAATTGCTCGTTCATTTTTTGGTGATCCATCATCAATCACAAAGACATTAAAATCATCGTAATCTTGAAGTAAAAGAGCATCAAGACATTTTGCGATGTAAGCTTCTACATTATAGGTTGGAACAACAACACTCACATTAGCCATGACGCACCTTCTTTCTGATGAGAATTCTTAAAAAGAAAACTGAAAATGGGGAAAGGATTTGGATGTAAATTTGATAACTCAATTTTAATGTTTTTAGATATAGATTTTTACGATATCCTTTGAAATATTTCTTAATCAAAATAAAAGCATTTTTCATCAAGGCATCATCATTTGACCTTAGAAAACGAAATGAGCCATACAAGAGCAAATGTTCAATAAAGAGATACTCTAGCTCATCTTTGTATTGACTGAGTATACCTTTGTTTTCAAAAATTCTATAGAGATTCTCTAAGATGATAAAGATATCGTGCATCTTAGGATTGTCTTTAGATCCCATGATAGAACTAGATCGTTGAAGATAATGTACACCTACCTGATTGAGATACTGGATATTATTAGCCAATGCAAATAAAGGAACAGTCACAAGAATGTCTTCATACCATAGCCCTTTTGGGAAACTTAACCCACTTGTTACGAAAAATTCTCTTTTATAGAGTTTGTTCCAGGCAAAAAGTGGTGCTAAGAAAATTGATTTAGATACAATTTGATTTAATTTGGGCTCATACCCTTTCATTATGTAAGACTTGCTTTCATCTTCAAATACATATTCCAAATCACATACCACCAAATCACTGTCATTCTTTAGGGCTAAATCATACATCTTTTCAAACATATCTAGCTCTGCATAATCATCACTGTCGATGAAACCTACAAATTCTCCACTTGCATGTTTTAACCCAAAATTTCTAGCATCAGATAAACCCCCATTGGGTTTGATAAATGCTTTGATTTTATCGCTATATTTGTTTGAAAATGTGTCAATAATTTTTTGGGATTGATCCGTTGAACCATCATTAACAACAATAATTTCAATTTCTTTTAGAGTTTGATGCACCAAAGAATCTAGACATTTTGCTAGATACTTTTCAACATTATATACAGGGACAATCACACTCACTTTTGGATTCATGAAAGGTCCCACTTTGAGATGTCTAAGACAAGTAGTTGTCTTCTTCCGGAATAAACGGTATCGATGCTGATGTTTGTGCCTTCTTGATTAAAACGTGGATGAAGATCACAACGTTTATCATTTCGATATTTTTTGGGCACATAAAAACGAGCAACTTCTTTCGCATGACCATACGGTTCTTTGGATAAATAAACTTTAGATGTTTGAGTAAAATCTGGGTAATCATCCGTCACGATCAATCCATTTTGAAATGAGAAAGAGGGATGACCATCATCAACTAAGTTCTTCAAAATCCATGTTTTTTGACTGGTTTCAAACGAATAGTATTTTGCACCATGACTTGTGTCATTTAGATAAGCAATGATCTCAGAATCTGATTTCCAGAAACAATGCGAAACCATCCCATCATCCGCAAGGATAGTCATGTTTTTATTTAGATCTGATTTGATTAAACGACTGTATTTAACACCCTCTTTGATCCATCGATGTAAGAAGATAAAGTGTTGATCATCCGGAGAAATATCGATGTGATTTACTTTATGAATGGCATTCTTCATGCTTTCTTTTGGAGATAATTTTGTTAAGGTATCAAAAGATATCCATAATTCTTGAGTATTATTTTTTAAGTCCACATAATAGATTCCATCATTTGCATCATAGTCTTCAATATCATTCAAACTTTCATTAAAATACCCATAATCTTTGCGAAACTTAGCGAGACGTTTGAAATTTAAACTCAAGGCAAAATCGCCCTTTGAGGATACCGAATAAATGGGGAAATCGACTGTTCTTAAACTTTGAGTTTTTAAATCAAAAATCTTAGAGACATAGTGATGATCTTCATAATCATTAAAAATAATCTCATGATCACTGATCCATTGTAGTAGAGTGCCTTGTTGATAGTTCCAAGCCTTCGATGTGGCAACGACTTTTTGATCAACACAGATTTCAATGGCTTGATGATAAGAAGTTGAGCTCGATTGTAGTCGATGATAAGCAATGTGTTTGTTTCTTTGACAAGAACGATTATAGTATCCAAAAAAAGTTTGACCGATAGGATCAACGATTTGCATTGAAAGTTTTGGATCAAGTTGATAGAGTGGTCTTCTTTGCGCAAGATAATGTGATCTATGAAAGTGATAGATGTTGTAGATTGGTCGAGTCACAGCACTTGTTTGAACAAAATGTTTAAATTTTGAAACAAGACTTGCATTTGGTCCCAATAATTTACGTTTTACCAAATGATCAAAGACTTGCTTAGATGTCTTCACATTCAACAACGCCAAATCATGTTTACGCTCTTTGCCAAAACTTGTACTTTGTTTTAAATAAATTGGAATGATTTGATCTGAATGAGCTATGAGTTTCTCAAGGATTGAATATGTTTCAACAAGTTTAGTTTCTTTAACTTGATGATCAGCTTGTATAAAATCAATCTTATTGAAAACAAATTTAAACGATTCAAACATACGATAATAAAACATATCCGGAATATCTTTGAATGCTTGGCTTTGAGAAAGAATACTGTTGATAACGCTGTTCCAGGCATCCATGACAGTGGGACGTAAATCGGTGCGTGTATTCCCATCGCGATTGATTAGATAATTGGAAAGAGCTGTAGTTACATACATCACAGAATTTGCTTGAAGTAAGTTTAAGTAATATAAAACATTGTCGGTATAACTAACTTTTTCTGGAAAACTTATCTTTTTAACCATTTCGGTACGATAGAGTTTGGCATGCGGTGAAGGTTCAACAAAGAAAAGTTGATCAAAAGCTGGACTGCCTTTTAAATAAATAGCTTGATCTTTTAAATTTGCAAAATCAGGATTGTAACTTGGATCATAGTCTCGATCTTTACTGTCTGCATAAACCAAGGTTTTTGCACCTATGATAATGTCTGCTTTTGAAGCATTAACTGCGTTTAATAAAATCTCAACGGCATTTGGCTCCAAGGTATCATCAGGATCACAAATCATAAAATAGTCGGTTTTACACACTAAAGCGGCTCGATTTAAGACTGAGCCATAACCCCCATTTTCCTTTACAATCGATTGTATATAGGGATATTTCTGAACATATCGATCAATGATGCTTTGTTCATTGGCTGGGGATCCATCATTGATCACCAGTGCCACAAAATCATGATTGCTTTGATGGACAAAACTTTCTAAACAAGCTTCGATGTATGGTTCTACATTGTATGTAGGGACGACAATCGTGACTCTAGCCATTGACTTTAAACCACTCAATAAATTTTCTGATGCCTTCTTCAAACGACGTACTGGGTTGATAATTCAAAAGTTCTCTTGCTTTTGAGATGTCTGCATAAGTAATATTTACATCCCCTGCTTGCATGGGTAAGCGATTTAAAATTGCTTTTGTGCCTAAAGCTTTTTCTAAGGTAGACACCATGGTGTTTAGATCAATGGGTTCTGATTCTCCTAAATTGATGATTTCATATACTTTTTTAGCTTCGACTAAATGGATGGAAGCTAAGATACCAGACACGATATCATCGATGTAAGTGTAATCACGTTTCGTTTCTCCATTTCCATAGAATGGTATGGGTTCTTGATGACTAATGAGTTTCGCAAATTTGTGGATGGCTAAATCCGGTCTTTGAGAAGGCCCATATACGGTAAAGAATCTTAATAAAACCGTGGAAACATCATATAGAGAGTGATAGACATGGGCCATCACTTCATTGCTTTTCTTCGTTGCTGCATAAGGACTGATCGCATAATCAACATTATCTGTCTCAGAAAAAGGGACTTTTGTGTTATTGCCATAAACGCTTGAACTGCTGGCCGCCACCAATTGAGTGACTTGATGTTTGCGCATAGCTTCTAAAATAAATTGAAAACCTTTAACATTCACATCTTCATATAAGAGTGGATTTTCAATGGAGGGTCTTACCCCTGCCATAGCCGCTAAATGAACAACAGTGTCAATTGAATGAAGTTTAAAAAGATGATCCATTAAAACTTCATTACGGATATCTCCTCTTACGAGTGTGAATTGAGGGTTTTGAAGAAAATCTTCAATATTTTTCTCTTTAATTTTAGGTGCATAAAAATCATTGAAATTGTCTAAGCATACAACCTTTTGTTTTTGATTTAAAAGTGCACGGATGAGATGTGAGCCAATAAAGCCTGCACCTCCAGTAACTAGATAGGTTTTCATAAGCCCTTTCTAAATCGTTTATATCGATAGTACCATTTTAACAAATTTCGATTGAGATAGAGCCACGCATGTGTTTCTTTCATTAACGGATAACTCGTTTTAGGAAAGTTTGGAAAATTCTTTTCCATTTGATTAAAGGCTTGATCAATAAACGAGAAAACAAACGCTTGATCTTGAAACTTAGGGAGTTTTCTTAAAGAACTGAGTAAATTAATCCCGGCTAAATACATCAATTCATTTTCATAGCGATTGAAAACATGTTTCTCATGATAGAAATCTACGTTTATTTGAATCATGTCTAAGATGTGGTCAATTTTCGGATCAATCATTTGTGTCAAATTATTGGGACGATCGGCAAGATAGTCATAGAGTGCTTCCTTAACAAATACCACTTTTTTTGCATAATAAAGATAGCGAAAGCTTAGCCCTAAATCTTGATGACGATAACCAAATGGATACTCTAATCCATTTTCTTTAAACACTAGGGTACGATAGATTTTATTCCATGCGGCATTGTTTATGTATGCGATAAGTTCAGGATTCTTTTCGATTGAGTAAATAGCTTCTTCTTTAAATGGAAGTGTGATGATTTCTTTACGGTTCTTCTCGTCAAAATATTGATAGTAATCACAAACCACTAAGTCAGCTTGATTTTTCTCTATGTGATTAAGCATACGCTCAAGATAATTTTGTTCTATGAAATCATCACTATCGATAAAACACACATACTCAGTGTCTACTTTTCTTAACCCATAATTTCTCGCATCGGATAAGCCTCCATTCTCTTTATCAAATAAAGAAAATCGAGGATCTTCTAAGAAAGGGAGAATCTTTTCTTTTGAGCCATCCGTACTCCCATCATTGATACAGAAAACATTAAAGTCCACATAACTTTGATTTTGGATTGAACTTAAACAACGCTCAATATAAGCGTCAACATTATAAATCGGAACAACGACTGTTATTTTTTCCATGGGATAAGTCCTAATGCTTTAGAGACCACCAATTGATGAAACTCTTCTTTAAGTACAGTCAATAAGCCTAAGTACACAAGTCCACCGACAAAAGCTTGAATGAGATTGGTTAGAATTCGACTGCCCATTTGTTCACCAATTAAGATCACCACCAAAACCATGGCTAATCCACTGATGAAATAACTAAGTATGCTTCTTAGGTTAAAATCAAACACAGCACGTTTACGAATAAAGAAATATTGAGAAAGGGTAACGGTAAGTTCTGCACTGATGACACTGATGGCTGAACCCACTGCTCCATAACTTGGGATAAGTAAAAGATTTAGGATGAAATTTACGATGGCTCCAAGGACCACTGAAGTAGAGAATTCTTTAAGCATATCGGTAGGAACCATGTATTGTATTCCAAAAACATTTGATAAGGAGATAAACACAATGATGGGACTGATTAAGCCTATCAACATTCCTACCGATTGAAACTCTTTGGCTAAAAACCAATCAATAAAATAGGGTCCAACACCTATCATTCCAAACATCATTGGGATGGATAAATACAAAGCAATTTTCAAAGTCA
>CAZHIG010000010.1:275-1669 GCA_964532705.1 uncultured Erysipelotrichaceae bacterium | reverse complement strand
TTTGATGGTATCTTTTTGACCCTTCGCATGTTCGTTGGCAATCCGCGGCAACATCACTAAGCCAATCGATGTAATGAAAGTCATAAACATCTTATCGAAACGAATGGCTTGTTGATAGAATGCCAATTCATCAGGATTAATGGCTAATAAACCTGTCATGGTTTGATCCAATACAGAATAAATGCTGATCGCAATTTGCGGAACAAATAATATTAAATTAGGTTTGAAATGGATTAAGTACGCCTCTTTAATCGAAACCCATCTAAAATGTATGTATTGTTTGAGTTGAACAAATAAAATGGCTTGGGCTAAGAAAGCAGTAATGCCATTGAAGAATACAAAGTAAGGCAAATCATTCTTTGACTTTACGAAAAGAAAGATTAAGGCAACATTGATTAATCTAAAGAAAACATTTCTTAAACTGGACAATTTAAAGTCTTCGACCCCCAAGAAAAACCAGGTGATGTCAAACATGGTCGCGAATAAAACGAGCATTTGAATCCAATAGATATTCTTATATTCAAGTGGAGCAAAGAGTATGAGTAAAGCATATAAAACAATCATCAAAAACATGTTTAAGACTTGCATGATGAAGATGCCCATAAATGTTTTGGATAAAGCTTCTTTATCATCTCTGACTTTGGCAATCTGTTTATTTCCATACATGGAAATACCCATGACACCAAAAATCACAAACCATTGAGCAATGGTAGAGGTAAACGCATTAATTCCTAATCCTGTTGCGCCAACAACACGTGTTGTGTATGGAACAACAATAATTGGTGTTAGTAAGGTAACAACTTGGTAAAGAATATAAAAGAAGTAGTTTTTATAAAGGGTTTTTGACATAGAACTGTATTTATTCTAACACATCAATTCATACCTTATACTTGATATAAATAAACGCACTGGATTGTATTTGATATAATAAAACCATTGGAGACTATTATGGAAAATATCAAAATTGTAGTTGCTGGTACAGGGTATGTGGGATTGGTTACTGCGGTGTGCTTAGCAGAAGTAGGACACACTGTGACCTGCATCGATCAAAACCAAGAAAAAATTGAAATGCTTAAACAAGGTATTTCCCCAATTTATGAACCAGACTTAGAAGAATTGATGAAGAAGAATGCAACTAGGCTCCATTTTTCTACCGACTTTCAAACGGCATACCAAGATGCTGATGCGATCTTCATTGCTGTTGGAACCCCTGAACAAGAAGATGGATCAGCTGATTTAACTTACGTTGAAAAAGTCTCTGAACAAATTGCACATTCCATCCAAAAAGACTGTGTGGTGGTGGTGAAATCTACGGTTCCTATTGGCACGAATGATGAAATCGAGCGTTTCTTACTCCAAAATCTAAAATCTAAAATCAAAATTAGTGTTGCTTC
>CAZHIG010000010.1:0-265 GCA_964532705.1 uncultured Erysipelotrichaceae bacterium | reverse complement strand
TCTATCTCAAGGATCAGCTGTTAGAGATACACTTTATGCGAAGAGAATTGTAGTTGGATATGAAGATACCATGGCGAAAGACTTATTAGAGAAAATATATCAGCCTTTTAATCTTCCCATGGTTTTTACCAATCGTAGAAGTGCTGAAATGATTAAATATGCTTCTAATGATTTCTTAGCTTTAAAAATTTCATATATAAATGAAATCGCTAATTTTTGCGAGCTCATAGGAGCAAACATTGACGATGTAACATATGGTATGAGT
>CAZHIG010000009.1:0-15811 GCA_964532705.1 uncultured Erysipelotrichaceae bacterium | reverse complement strand
CACCCGCTCCAAGAATAAAACAAAGAAGCATTAAATATGTTTCTTTTTATTTTAAAATGAAAACGATTTACTTTAAGTGTTTAAAGAAATTTTTAACCGACTATGTTAACCTTAAAATGAAAGATTAGTAGGAAATTAAAATGAATCAATGGTGGCAAAACGGATTAGTATATCACTTATACATAAAGAGTTTTTATGATTCAAAAGGTAAGGGTATTGGTGATTTTAAAGGGATCGAAATGAAACTTGATTACTTAAAAGATTTGGGTATCGATGCGATTTGGCTGAGTCCTTTTTTTGATTCGCCGATGGTTGATAATGGTTATGACATTAAAGACTATCGTCACGTAAATCCTTTGTTTGGAAGTGATCAAGATTTAGAAGATTTGTTTAATGAGATGAAAAAGCGAGACATTAAGATCATCATCGATTTGGTTCTAAATCACAGTTCAGATCAACATGCTTGGTTTAAAGACGCGATGAATAATCCAAAAAGCAAGTATCGTGATTACTATATTTTTAAAGAAGCTAAGGATATTAACAATGCAAGAAGTCTGTTTGGAGGAAGTACTTGGGAAAAGTGTGATGATGGATCATACTATTACCATACTTTTGCAAAGGAACAACCTGATCTAAATTGGGAGAATCCAAATCTTAGACAAGAAATCTATGATATTGTCAACTTTTGGTTAAATAAAGGTGTGGATGGATTTAGATTGGATGCGATAACTTTTATCAAAAAGAATCCTGATTATCCTAGTTTAAAGGCGGATGATCATGATGGTTTGTTTAGTTGTACAAAAACAAGTTTAAATCAACCAGGTGCAATAGAATTTCTCAATGAGTTAAAGAAAAACACTTGGAAAGATAAACCAATATACACGGTGGGTGAGGCGCCAGGAGTTACGTATGAGGAGCTTGCGAAATTTATTGGTCCTGAAGGTTTTTTAACATCCGTTTTTGATTTTTCGTATACGGATATTGATGTTAGTGGTGATGCATGGAAGTTAGAATTTGATTGGTCTTATGAAGATTTTCAAAAGAAACTTGACCACATGCAATTGCAAACACAAGAAGTTGGTATGGCTTCGACTTATTTGGAGAATCATGACAATCCAAGAAGTCTTAATAAGTTTTTTAAGCAATTAGACATTGCACCAGAAGATCATTTTTATATGTCGACGGCGTTACATATCTTTTATCTCTTTTTAAGAGGGACTGCTTTTGAATATCAAGGTCAAGAAATCGGGATGATTAATGTTAAATTTAACGTTATTGATGAAGTTGAAGATTTGCATACCATTGATCAATATCATAGAGCTCTTGAGCGTGGTTTAAGCCAAGATGATGCATTAAAACTAGTGTATAAACGTAGTCGTGATCATGCAAGATTTCCAGTTTACTTTGATGATCAAGTGGTTAAGGTCAGCAATCGTATCAAACCTTTTGTTAGAGATGTGAGCACATATGGATGTATGAGTGTTGAAAAACAAATGTTAGATTCAAAGAGTGTCTATCATTTTGTTAGAAGTTTAATTCATTATAAAAAACAACCCGATATCAAAACTTTCTTGACAAATGCAAGATATGAAAAAATAGTGAGTGTTTCAGGCTTGATTGCCTATAAACGCGTTCTTGCTGATAAAGAGATGATTGTGTTAGTGAACATGACAGACAAAGAAAAAGACTACATCCTTAACGGTTATAAATTGGTGAAGTCAAACTACTCAAAGACTACATTTAGAAACAAAGTAGATGCATATGAAGCACTTATTCTTCAGAATTTTTAAAATGTAATAATCTATAAAATTTAAAGTATTTATATAAGGATAATGTTCCTGATAAAAACAATAAGATAAAAACTTCTAATCCTCCAAAATAAAAGTATGCGAAAAGCGATCCTAGTATTAAGTAAGATGACCAAAAAGGGGTCATCTTATTTTCAAATTTACGTATTCTGAAGAGTGCTAGCCATTCAAATGCAATGATTGCAAAACCGAAGTAAACAATTGGTTCAAAGCTTTGCATATCCTTCACGAAACTTTGAAGCATTTCTTTTTCTGCTCCACTTGAGACATCAATCATGACGTGTAACATCTCTGGATAAGCTAGGTATGAAACTAGAAAAGTCACGATTAAAGTATGTATGAGTGTGCCGATTAGACCAGAAATAAAAATAAGTCGTGTTGAGTAATTTTTCATATTGATATCCTTTAATTGTTTTTAAACTAACATATTTAGTCTAATACGAGATTATTTTATATGAAAATTTGTAAACGATTTCATATAAATGCGCTAAATATGCCAATTGTTATGATTGTAAAGCGCTTACATAAAACCTATAATAAACTTGTCAAGAATTTGGAGGAACACTATGAAAAAATTATTGACGTTGTTATTAGCATTAGGATTAGTCGTCTCACTCGTCGGCTGTTCTGCTGAAGAAGGGTCAGATAAACCTTATGACATTTATATCTACTCTAATAAAGCGGAAACTGCAGCTACTTTCCCAACTCTCGTTGCAGCTTGGGAAGCTGACTATGAAGCTAGAACTGGTGAAGACATTGTTGTTAAAGTAGTAGCAGGAGCAGATGAAGGTGGACAATTATTGTCTGCTGACTTAAACTCCACTAACCAACCTGCTGTATTTACAACTCGTTTTAGCGAATTGTCAAATCAAATTGCAGCTGGTCAAGTATTAGATCTTACAAGTTTATCAGGCGATTTCAAAACCAAATTGGTTGACACAATCAATGAAGCGCATTTATTATCCATTGATGGCAAAGCTTCTTATGGTATCCCTGAAAATGTAGAAGGTTATGGATTTGTTGTTAATAAAGCGGTCTTGGCATCTGTTCTTGGTTTGACAGACAAAGATGCTGCGTTTGAAGTGGTACGTTTAGCTACTTATGCTGAATTCAAAGCATTCTCAGAAGCTGTAACTGCAGCAATCGCTGGTAATGATGGTTCTGTTTCTATCGGTGGAACAAGTTACGAAATTAAAAAAGCTAATCTACCTGCTGAATTGAATGGTGTGTTTGCTGTTATGGGTGCAGAAAAATGGACCTATGGTAACCACGTATTCAACGTTGTTTATAATTTAGAACAAGACACAATGGCTAATGCTACTCTTCAAAAAACTGTAGCTTTCGCAGGTGCCGAAGCATACTATGACTTGTTAACATTAAAAGTTAGCAATATGGCTTCCATTGATGGTGCTGGCATTGCTGTTGGCCCACAATTCACAACCGAATACACTTACGATGCTGGTACCGCTCTTATCGGTCAAGGCAAAGCATTATTCTTAAAACAAGGTAACTGGGCATACGGTGGTATCGCTGCTGCTGCTACAGAAGAATACCTAGCAGATTTGGCTTTCTTACCTGTAAAAATTGATCTTGCTAAAGTTGATTATTCGAAAGCTCGTTTCGCAAATGCTGACGAAGCAGCATTCTTGAATGAATCCATTCCAGTCTTCGTTCCTAACTACTATGCTATCAATGCTAAAGTTAGTGCTGAAGAACAAGCCTTAGGTCAAGACTTCTTGTTATACCTACACACAAGTGATGAAGGTGTTAAAACTCAAGTTGAAACCTTTGCATTCATTCCTTACTATGGAACAACTTCTGCAACTGGTGCTGAATTTGCATTAACCAATTCCTTGGGAACTTCAATTGTTTCCTACATGGCTAACGGTGATGTCTACGGTGCACCATTTGATGGAACTCCATCTGGATGGATGTTTGACAAAATGGCTACTTACATCATGGAAACAATGATGGCTAATCCTACTTGGGGAAGTTATGAAGACTTCGTCAACCAAGTGGTTGTACCTGCTACTGCTGATTTCGAAGCAGCAAGAGCTGAGTAATTATTTGATTAAAGGCCTCCAGATTTTCTGGGGGCCTTATTCTTCATTTTGTGGCATAATCAAAGTAGGAGGAATGATGAATGTATAAAAAATATTTTTATTGGGTAATGATTCCTGCGTTTTCAGTGTTTGCTGTAGTTATGGTGGCGCCGTTTGTTTTAGGAATTTCTTACTCATTTATGCCTTGGAGAGGGACCTATTTTGATCCAACTCAACCCCTTTTTGTAGGTTTTGCAAACTATGCTAAAGTATTTGCTAACCCAGAATTGTATCGCTCATTTTGGTACACTTTACAACTTGTTTTTATTTCAATTGTTTTACAAATTGGCTTGGGCTTATTGTTGGCACTTGGAATATCAAAATTAACGTATGGTAAGGGTTTGTTTAGATCTGCACTATTTCTACCAAATTTTGTAGGTGGGATTGTACTTGGTTATATTTTTTCATTCATTTTTAACCAGTTGTTTGGTGGTTTTTTTGATGAAAATAGTTTCTTCTACTATATGTTACTTGATCGCGATAAACATTTATGGGCAATGGCGATGATGTTGGCGTGGCAATCTGTTGGTTATACCATGATCATATTTTTAGCATCGCTAAATACCATTCCTAAGTCGCTTTTAGAAGCTGCAAGAATTGATGGAGCTAACGCATTTCAACGTTTTAAAAACGTTACATTACCGCTATTGATGCCTGCAGTAACCATCAGTTTATTCGCAACTGTTTCAGGCACATTTAAGGTTTTTGATCAAAACCTTGCACTGACTGATGGACGCTTTGACACTAACTTAATGAGTTTAGAGATTTATAAGATAGCAGTGCGTGATGCTCGACATGATTACGGTGTTGCTCAAGCGGCAGCGATTATCTTCTTCTTAATAATTGCTGTAATTACCATTTCGCAAGTTGCTTATACGAAGAAACGTGAGGTAGAAATGTAATGGAGAAATTTATCAAACACATCAAAAAAAGATGGAGTGAATATGCAATTTTTGCCGGTCTATCCTTCTTTACACTCATCTTCTTATATCCATTTGTGTTATTGGTATTTAACTCCTTTAAACCAGGTAAAAGCGATGTATTAAACAGCATCGTATACCAACCAACCGCGATGCCTTCAAAATGGGATATTAGTTACATCTTAAAATACATTGAAAGTACTGATTACTTTTTAACACTTATGATTTCAGTGATCGTAACCGTTGTCAGTGTGTTGTTGCTAAATGTTGTTGCAGCGGTTGTTGCTTGGATGTTGGTTAGAAACAAAAGTAAAGTATCTACGGTTTTATTCTTGATTTTGGTAGCATCGATGCTCGTGCCGTTTCAATCATTAATGTTTCCATTAGTTAAACTCATGGATGGTTTAGGTTTAAGAAATATTCCTGGACTAATCTTCATGTATCTAGGGTTTGGAATGTCCTTTACTGTCTTCCTTTATCATGGATTCCTTAAGTCTATTCCTCTAGATTTAGAAGAGGCTGCCTTCATTGATGGTGCTAACTTTTGGCAGATCTTAACCCAAGTGGTTTTCCCACTTGTGGCACCGATTACTGTTACAACAGCAATATTGAATGCTAAATGGATATTTAATGATTTCTTATTACCGTTCTTAATTTTAGGATCACGTGAAGGGTACACAACTTTACCTTTAGCATTATGGCGAGCAAGAGCTGCAGCTGGTGGTGCTTATGGTACTGGCTATGATGTTATCTTTCCAGGTATCTTGCTCAATGTCTTGCCGATTGCTATCATCTACTTTATTTATCAACGTAAGATTGTGGCAGGAATTTCAGAAGGTGCCATTAAATAAATCAGAAGACCTTTGGAAACAAAGGTTTTTTAAAAGATTGAGGATAGAATGAAAAAATCACTATTAAAAGCTAATCAGCAAATTCTAAACCATCAAAGAGAGGTCGATAATACCTATAAACCACTTTTCCATTTCACTGCACCTATAGGTTGGATAAATGATCCAAATGGGTTTAATTTCGATGGTAAATACTATCATCTTTTCTATCAATATTACCCATATGATTCAAAGTGGGGTCCTATGCATTGGGGTCATGCGATTTCAAGTGATTTAATCGTTTGGAAACATCTGCCTGTTGCATTAGCGCCAAGTGAAAAATATGATCAAAGCGGAGTGTTTTCTGGAACAGCTCTACTTAAAAATGATGAAATGAGACTTTACTATACGGGACATGTTGATATAGATGGACAAATAGAACAGTCTCAATGTTTAGCTGTAAGTACTGATAAACTTAATTTCACTAAATACAAGAAAAATCCATTGATTGATAAATCCATGATGCCTGAAGATTCAGTTTTTGAAGACTTCAGAGATCCTAAAGTTCTATTCCGAAACGGAAAATATATCATGTTAACTGGTTCAAGAACTAAAGGAAGATTAGGACAAATCCTTATTCATACATCTTTGGATGGATTGAGTTTTAAATATGCAAACAGATGGGTATTTCCAAGGGAATATGGTGATGTGATTGAATGCCCTGATTTACTATCCATAGATAATCAAGATGTGCTAATTTTTTCAACTCAAAGAGCTATCTTGAACGATTTTGTACAAAACTCATTTTCTGTCTTTGCTTGGATTGGAACATTTGACGATTCAAAATTTACTTTTATAAAAAAACATGAACAAGTCCTAGACTACGGGTTTGACTTCTATGCACCAGAAACAACATTTAATGGGAATGAAAATGTGATGATTGCTTGGATGAATTCGTGGGAACGAACTCAAATAACAGATGTTTTAAAACATAAATGGGCAGGCAGTATGAGTATTCCTAGAAAACTTAAAATAGAAAACAACTCCATCATACAAACAATTCCAAAGACGATTGAAGATAAATTAAATATTATCCAAACAGAAGCAAAAGTCATAATAAAAGCGAATGAGTTATTTGAAATCAAGCAATCTAAAGTTATGTTGTTGAAATTCTCCTTACAGATGCATGAAGAACAAATATTGAAGATAGAGTGCTTTAAATCTAACCAAAATTCTTTTGATATTACTTTTGATGGATTGTCTAGGACGGTTACACTAGATCGTTCAAAAGCAAAGCATGTAATCAATTCCAATGTAGAGGTGAATATTGAGAGTCGAGAGATGGAAATAAGTAGAGAGATAGATTGCACCATATTAATTGATGTAAGTTCCATAGAAATGATTATTAATGGAAAAACGATGAGCTCATTGTACTATGGAGAAACTACAGGAACAAAGATAACACTATTATCGAATACAGAAACTGAATTGACAAATTTAAATATTAGAATATTGTAAGTTTTAAGAAAATTTAGCACTCAAGTGTTGACAGTGCTAAAAAAGGTGCTATACTTTAATTAGCACTTAACATATAAGAGTGCTAGGAGGACACACTATGGTACGAAATGCACTTGTACGACGCCCAGCTTCACTTTTGGATGACTTCTTCAATGATGAATTCTTCTTGCCATCCATGCCTAGCCAAAACCATCTAGACGTTTATCAAGAAGATAAAAATTATGTTGTTGAGGTTGATCTACCCGGTTATAAGAAAGATGAGATTCATATTTCATATGATCAAGATCTCTTAACCATTAAAGCTGAACATAAGGAAGAAAAGAAAGAAGACAATAAACGCTATGTTTATCGTTCAAGAACTTGTTCGAGCTTTACCCGTCAAATTCGTTTCAACAACATCGATTCACAAACCATTGATGCAAAATTTGACGAAGGGGTCCTAAAAGTTATCTTGCCGATTCGTAATGCCGAAATTGAAGTCAAGAAAATTGAAGTGAAGTAAGCCAAAAAGAGCGAAAGCTCTTTTTTGTTGAGTTTGTTTATGATACCCTTGTTTAAAAGTGAGGATAGTATGGGCTTATCTGAAGCGAAGAAGTATCTTGAAAAATTTAATTTAGATTCACAAGTATTAGAATTTGATCAATCCAGCGCAACAGTACTAGAAGCTGCTTTGGCCTTGAATACAGATCCTAAACACATTGCGAAGACATTAGCTTTTAAAGTGGATGAAGCAGTAGCGCTTATTTGTGCAGCCGGAGATGCGAAGGTTGATAATGCAAAATACAAAGCATATTTTGGCTTAAAGGCAAAGATGTTAAGTCCAGAAGAATTAATTGAACTTGTCGGTCATCCAATGGGAGGGGTCTGCCCATTTGGGGTTAAAGAGACTTGTACGGTTTATCTAGATGAATCCTTAAAAAGATTTGAACATGTGTTTCCTGCTTGTGGTTCGGGAAACTCAGCCATAAAAATGAACATAGATCAACTTGAGAGGATTTCTAAATCTAAAGCATGGATAGATGTTTGTAAAGATTGGCAATAGAAGAGCACGGCTCTTTTTTGTTATAATGAATCTAACAAAAGAGGTATCATCATGAACATCATTGCGGTGGATGCAGGTGGAACCAAAGCTCGCTTTGCACTTTATAACTTTGAAGGCATCAATCTACATCAAATTGAAACAGAAAGTGTTCATCCTTTAAGCATTGGCTATGATGGGATGGCTCAAAAGCTAAAAGAGGGCATTGATGCACTCAAAGTTTTATCAACTGAAAAAATAGAACTCATTAGCTTTGGATTAGCAGGATATGGACAAGATCCAAAGATTAGACTTGAAATTGAATCAGCCTTAAAAAAGAGTTTTAAAGATGAAATTTGGATCATTCATAATGATGTTGAAATTGCCTTGATGGCCTCTCTTCAACATACTGATGGGATTATGTTGGTGGCAGGTACTGGTTCGATTGCTTTAAGAAGCATTAAAGGACATAAAATGCGTGCCGGAGGTTGGGGTTATCTTATTGGAGACGAAGGAGCTGCTTATTGGATGGGAAGAAAACTATTGTCTTGCTTTAGTAAAATGGCTGATGGTAGAATTCAAAAATCCAGCTTGTATGATTTAGTGATGGATGCCTTAGTACTTGATGAAGCATCCGATGTGATTTTACATTTAAACAACCATCCTAAACCCAAGGAAGCCATTGCTAGCTTAGCGAAGCTCCTTAATCTTGCGGCAGATCGTAAGGATCCAGTTGCTCTTGAAATCTTTGATCAAGCAGCCTATGAACTTTCTTTGTTGGTTAAAGCATTACATTATGAAAGTGTAGAAAGAATTCCGGTTAAAGCAACTGGAGGTGTCTTTGAATCAAAGGCATACATCATTGAACCGTTGAAGAAATATCTTGGTCAGGAGTATCAATTGGACATGACAGAAAACCCTCCAATTTATGGAGCTTACTTATTCGCAAAAGAACTGTTGGAGAACAAAGGATGAAAATAGGAATCATTGGATTAGGGGGAATTGCTCAAAAAGCATATCTACCTGTGTTAACTCAAATGAAGGATGTTGAATTGATCTTAAGTACACGTAATCAAGAAACACTCAAGTCTATACAAGATAAATACCATATTCAATCCACGGCTAAAGATTTAGATGACTTGATCTCAATGAAACCAGATGCCATCTTTGTGTGTTCTGCTACACAGGTTCACTTTGAAATGACAGAGAAAATTCTTAAAGCTGGTATTGCTGTTCATTTAGACAAACCGGTATCCTTGTATCTTCATGAAGTAGAAAAACTAAGTGAACTTGCGAAACAATTAAATGTCTTGTTTGTGGTTGGATTTAATCGAAGATTTGTTCCGCTTGTCGAAAAGGTGCATGCTTTAGGTGTTCCTGATATGGTGATTTATCAAAAGAATCGTCATTTAGTAGAAGATGAAATTCGTCGCTTTGTCACAGATGATTTTGTTCATGTGGTTGATACAACACGATACTTATTGCAAGCTGAGGTGAAGGGAATAAAAGTTTATCCTAAGTTTGAAAAAGATAAATTGGCTTCGATTATTGTTCATATGAATACAGAGCTTAATCATGCCGTCTGTGTAATGAACTATTTAAATGGGGCCACAGAAGAAGTCATCGAAGTGATGCATCCCTATCAGAAATCCATTATTCGCAATTTAGCTCAGTATGAAGTGTACCAAGAGAATAAATTAAGTATTGATCTTCCTAATGACTGGCAAGCTACACTGAATAAAAGAGGTTTTGAGAAAATGATTGCAGAATTCATTAAAACCCTTAGTACCAATCAGCCCAGTATTGCCGTTGATGATGCATTAAAAACCCATCAAATTTGCGAAGATATCATTCAACAAATCGAAACACAAAAAAGCGTTCTTTCTTAAGAACGCTTTTATTTAAGGAAGACAAGTGTGATTAATACAAAGATTCCTAAGGCAATCCGATAATAGGCAAAGCTGGTAAATCGATGACGTTTAACAAAAGCCATTAAAACACGTATCGCTAAGACGGATACCACAAAGGCTGTGATAAACCCGATTGATAATAAAGCCCATTCTGTAGAACTCCAACCAAAGCCTGCCTTAATAAACTTAACCATACCATACCCAAACAAAACGGGAATGGAGAGAAAAAATGAAAATTCAGCAGCAACAGGACGTGAGGCACCTAACCATAAAGCGCCCAAAATTGTAGCACCAGATCTAGAAGTGCCAGGGATGACAGCAAAAGTTTGAAAGATACCAATCATAAACGCATCTTTATAACTAATGTCGTGGATGTGTGTAATGCTGGGTTCATGTTCTTGACGTTCAGTATAGATGAATAAAACACCATATAAAATAAGAGTCATTGCAATGATTTCGGGTTTAAAAAGGTAAAGATCAATGATGTCGTCAAACAATAAGCCAATCACGGCAGCAGGGATTGAAGCAAAGGCAATTTTAGCCCAAAGAATAAAAGCATGTTTGCGATGATCAGGTGTATGTGAAGAATGATAAGGATTCAAAGTTCTGATAAAAAGTAGGATTACGGCTAGAACAGACCCAATTTGAATGAAAATCATAAACATGTTCATGAAGTGATCAGAAAGGCCAGTTGGAAAATAATGATCAAACAAAATCATATGTCCGGTTGAACTGATGGGTAACCATTCCGTGATGCCTTGTATGATGCCAAGGAAGACGATTTTAAGGGTGTCTGGTGTAAGGGTCATAGGACCTCCTAAGTACAGCTTTAATTATACCGTTGAAAATTTGAAAATAATGATGTAAATTTTCATAAACTATGTGATAATATTAACAAGTGAGGTAAAGAGCATGCGTGGTGTACCAACTCCGATTACGTTTTTAAGAAGAGAAGTGTTTAAGAATGTTGCTGATGCAGCTTATGAAGACTGGGATATTGAAACCATTTCAACCATTCCTCACTTAATCATTCCTGGCGATATTCCTAAGTATCGAGACAGTGTAGATCGTGAACGCGAAATTGTTAGAGCGCGCGTACGTTTAGCCATGAACATGCCGATGGGTAATCGCTTTGATGAAAGCTTTACTGAAGATTTTGATTTAACTACGCTTGGAAATAATCAAGTTGGTCTAGATTTATTAAGCGTGATTCCTCATGCATGCGAGGCATGTGAAGAAAAAAGTTATTTTGTAACAAACTCTTGTCATGGATGTTTAGCACAACCTTGTGTTTCGGTCTGTCCTGTCAAAGCGACCAGCATTAAAAATGGTCAATCTTTTATTGATCAAGAAGCCTGCATTAAATGTGGGAAGTGTTATGATGTTTGTCCGTATGGTTCGATTGTTAAAAATGAGAGACCTTGTAATGCAGCTTGTGGTGTCAATGCGATTACTAAAGATGCAGATGATCGAGCGGTTATTGTTGCTGAGAAATGTGTAGGATGTGGGATGTGTATGGTATCTTGCCCATTTGGAGCGATTATGGATCGTTCTGAAATTTATCAAGTGATTGATGGATTTAAGAAGAATACTCAAATTTCAGCCATTATCGCACCTGCTTTTGTAGGACAATTTGGTGATAAAGTTAAGCCTGAACAAGTGATAGAAGGATTATTCCTCTTAGGATTTACCGATGTTAAAGAAGTGGCGTATGGTGCTGATGTTACAGCTGTGGATGAAGCAAAGCATTATTTAAAGCATGTGCCTGTCGATCAACCTTTCTTAGCAACCTCATGTTGTCCTGCCTGGCTAAAAATGGCTAAGAGTGAACTTAAAGAAAAAGCCTATTGTGTTTCTGAATCGACTTCACCCATGATTGAGACCGCTACAGCCATTAAGAAGAAGTACCCAGAAACTAAGATTGTGATGGTAGGGCCTTGCTCAGCTAAGAAATTAGAAGCCGCTCACTATGACACCACCAAATCTGTTGACTATGTTTTAACCTTTGAAGAAGTAAACGCCATGTTTCATTCAAGGGGAATAATCTTAGAAGACTTAATTGTTACCCATGATTTTGGGGATGCTTCTGTGGATGGACGTGCTTTTGCAATGAGCGGAGGCGTCGCCGTTGCTGTTGAAAATGTCATTAAACGTCTAGATCCTGATCGTGTCGTAAAGATGGAAAAAGCTGAAAATCTCAGCAACTGTAAGAAAATGGTTCTCTTGGCTAAAGCCGGTAAACGAGATGGATATCTTCTAGAAGGAATGGCTTGTCCTGGTGGATGTGTTGGTGGGGCCGGAACCATTGTGCATCAAAATAAGTCAAGTGTTCAAGTAACCAACTATGCACGAAGCTCAACCAAATCAACAGCCCTTAAGACTGTTGAAGAAATCAAAATTGCATCATCATAGATATTAATAAACTTAAGTTAAGAAATAACTTAAGTTTTTTATACATATTCATGTTTTGTGGTTTGTCATTTAATGACTACGTCAGTTACAATAGCATTAAAGAAATGGGGTATTCTATGGAAACATCGCATCCAATTTATGTTGTAGGACATAAGTCACCAGACACAGACTCGATTGTTGCGGCCATTAGTTATGCGCAACTTAAAAATGAGTTGGGTTTTGAGGCATTAGCCTGTCGTCTAGGTGAGTTAAATCATGAAACAGAGTTCATTCTTAAACGTTTTGGATTTAAAAAACCTCATCTACTGGATGATGCTAGAATGCGTATTGAAGAAATTGATATCGATGCCCCCATTAACATTACAGAAGAAACCACCATATATGAAGCGTGGCAGCTCTTTCAAGAACATAAGAAAGCGCTCTGTGTGGTGGATGATCAACAACAACTGATTGGTCTATTGTCCAGTTCTGACATTGCAAAAGTGGCGATGGGAGATACTGCCAAATCCATAGAACTCTTAGCAAAAACCCCCATTGAGTATATTGCTTCCACCATTAAAGGCAAACTGATCTACGCCCCTGAGAAAACTAGACTCAATGGAAAAGTTAGTATTGTGGCTGTTGCTGAACAGAAACTCAACAATTATGAACTCGAAGATCGTTTAGTCATTGTCGGAAATGACCGAGAAGCACAACTTCAAGCGATCGAAAAAAATGCAGCTTGTTTGGTTGTTGTATGGGCAGAAAGTGTTCAACCTTTAGTGATTGAAGTCGCAAAAGCCCATGGTTGTGCGATTATTCTTTCTGGTCATGGAACTCTAAATACATCACGTTATATTTTCTACTCCTCACCCATCAAATACATCATGAAGACAGAACTCATTCAATTTGACAAGTCTGAGTTTGTTGAAGATGCGCTCAATCGATTAATGAAGTCAAGATATCGTTCTTATCCTGTCGTGGATGATCATGGTAAAGTATATGGCTTGATTTCACGTTACCATTTGCTTAATGCTCGTCGCAAAAAGATCATTCTGGTCGATCACAATGAAGTTAGTCAATCCGTCGATGCGGTGCTTGAAGCCGATCTCATGGAAGTGGTCGATCATCATCGAATTGGAGACATACAAACCAATCGTCCCATCAACTTCAGAAATCAAAGTGTGGGTTCGACCAACACCATCATCGCAAATCTTTATTTTGAAAACCGATTAGAACCCGATGCAAAAATCGCTGGTTTAATGGCGAGTGCCATCATTTCTGATACTTTAAACTTTAAATCCCCTACAACCACCAGTATTGATGTGGATACAGCAAACTATTTAGCCCACATCGCAAACATTGATTTAGACGATTTAGCTAAAGAAATCTTTACCATTGGTTCAGGATTACAAACCAAGTCTCCTTTAGAGATCATTGAAAATGACATCAAAGAATTTGCGATTGGGAAATATCGTGTAAAAGTTGGACAGATCAGTTTATATGAACTAGATCAAGTTGAAGATGTTCGACCTTTACTTGAGGAAGTCATGAAGGAATACGTCAAAGATAAGAAAATTGATGTTTTGATGTTGCTCTTTACCAGTCTTGAAAAGCAAGGCTCAGCTATCCTTTCAACCGGCCCTGAAAATTGGATTGTCCAAGAAGCATTTTCGGCTGCAAATCAGTCACCATTAATTTTAGTGGATGAATTGATGTCACGTAAAAAACAAGTTATTCCTAGACTTTCGTATGTGGTAGACCATAATGACTAAATTAAGACTGGCTACTGTAGGAACATCTATCATCACCGACTATTTCATTGATGCTGTAAGAAAACTAGAAACGGTTGAACTTGTTTCCGTATATTCAAGAGCCCAAGATAAAGCAGAAGCTTTTGCAAAGAAGCATCATGTAAATCATTATCATACTGATTTTGATGCCCTAGCGAAAGATCCAGACATCGATCTTGTCTATTTGGCCAGTCCAAATAAGCTTCACTATGCACAAGCATTACAACTCCTAAAAGCACACAAACATGTGATTGTAGAAAAACCTTTTACGCATGATTTAAAATCCTTTGAACATTTGATGCAAGTCGCTAAACAAGTTAATCGATTTTGTTTTGATGCCATCATGCCTATTCATTTACCCAACTTTAAAGTATTGAAAGAGCATCTCTTTGAAATAGGAGATTTAAGATTATCAAATTCCATGCAGGTTCAATATTCCAGTCGTTATGACGCGCTTAAAGCAGGTAAAGTTGAAAATATATTCGACCCTAAAATGGCAGGGGGTGCTTTGATGGATTTAGGCATTTATCCTGTAACTTTAGCTTGTGCTTTGTTTGGTCTACCAAAATCAAGTCATTATGTAGCCAATAAGCACAGCAATGGAATTGACCTCTCTGGTGTTTTAAGTTTGCAATATGATGATCATATCTTTAACTGTGTCATTGCTAAAGATTGCGCAAGCCATAATGAAACAGTATTGATTGGTGAAAAAGCGACATTAAAAATTGAAGGTTCAATTTCAAGGGTTGATTCTGTAGAGATAATATCTAAGAATGATCATAAGAATCATTCTGTCGATCAAATTGATAATCGTATGTTTTATGAATTAAACGACTTTGTTGAATGCATCTTAAATGAGGATTTTGTGACTTATGATGGGCTTAATCAGATTACAAGAGATGCATTAACTGTATTGGAGAAATCCAAAAAGGACATTGGTTTAGATTTTGGTAATGATGCCATCATAACGCAATAAAAGATCTTCATAATCTTCAAATCCATCAAATTCAAGATGGATTTTTTCTTTAAGCTGAGCGGTCCTTAATAAAGAATCTAAGTCTTTTTGATGACTCAAATGGATATCGTGTGCGTTTTGGTTAGTAGCTGTTTGTATGGCTTTCATATAAGGCATATTGTGAGGAATCCAAGGAAAAGATAAAAGTTGATTAGGCTGGACCCATTTAAGTGTTGAATAGAAGTTTGATTGAATGGAATCATTGAGTGTCACTTTAAACCAGTGCATTCTAAAATCTCCATGTCCATTAGAGACATCATAGTAGAAAATATACTGAGCTTTTTTAACTCGTGATCCTAATTCTTCAAAAAGTTCACGATGTAATGCTGATAGTAAACTTTCTTTCTCTTCTCGCTTTCCTCCAGGACATTCATAAAGTCCCTTAAAAGGGTCCTTAGGTCTTTGAGCAATAAGAACTTTTCCTTCATGATTTACACAATAGGCAATAACCACATCAATCATGGTTAAAGTCTAACATGTCTATGCTTTAGTGTTACAATAAAAAAAAG
>CAZHIG010000008.1:0-19017 GCA_964532705.1 uncultured Erysipelotrichaceae bacterium | reverse complement strand
TAGTTCATATAATAAAAGGCCACCGCACATGTAAGAGCCTCGTAAGGCTGCTGTCTTCCGACCCTGACCTGGTTAGATGGATTACATTGCGGTAGCCATTTAATTATACACAATTCATTCTTTTTTCAAAACTGTTTCACGTGAAACTATTTCTTAGGGATGAGTTTATCCTTTTTACCCATATACATTCTTAGCGCTTCAGGAATTAAGACTGACCCATCTTCTTGAAGATTGTTCTCTAAAAATGCGATCAACATGCGTGGTGGAGCAACCACAGTATTGTTAAGGGTATGTGCAAAATATTTTCCACTTTCTCCTTGAACCCTAATCTGTAGACGTCTCGATTGAGCATCTGTTAAGTTTGAGCAACTACCCACTTCAAAGTATTTTTGTTGTCTTGGGCTCCACGCTTCAACATCAACTGATTTGGTCTTTAAATCCGCTAAATCACCAGAACAACACTCCAATACTCGAACTGGAACATCTAAAGATTGAAAGAAATCTACAGTGTTCTTATAAAGAATTTCAAAATACTTCATCGAGTCTTCGGGCTTACAAACCACAATCATCTCTTGTTTTTCAAATTGATGAATACGATAGGTCCCTCTTTCTTCGATCCCGTGTGCTCCAACTTCTTTTCTAAAACAAGGTGAGTAACTGGTATATAAATAAGGCAAATCCTTCTCATCAAGAATGGTGTCAATAAATTTACCAATCATTGAATGTTCACTGGTTCCAATGAGGTATAGATCTTCACCTTCGATTTTATACATCATGTTTTCCATTTCAGAGAAACTCATGACACCTGTCACCACATTTGAGCGAATCATGTAGGGTGGAATGACATAATCAAATCCACGATCAATCATAAAATCACGCGCATAGCTTAAGATTGCCGAATGAAGACGAGCAATATCCCCCATCAAGTAATAGAATCCATTTCCACTTACTTTTCGAGCACTGTCTAAATCAATTCCATTGAACCTTTCCATAATATCGACATGATATGGAACATCAAAAGCTTTTAGAGAAGCTTCACCAACACGATAACGTTCAACATTCTCAGAATCATCTTTACCTAAAGGTACAGAGTCATCAATAATATTTGGAATCACCAACATCCGTTCTCTTATTTGGTTTTGTAGTGGTTCTTCTTTGCTTTCAAGATTAGCCAATTCCAAGGCAAGTTTTTGAACTTCACGTTTATTCGCTTCAGCTTCATCCTTTTTCCCTTGACCCATAAGTTGACCAATTTCTTTGCTGAGCTTATTTCTTAATCCACGAAGTTCGTCTGCTCTCGTTTTGGTTTGACGATATTCCAAATCCAAAGCAATCACTTCATCCACCAAAGATAACTTTGAATGTTGATGCTTCTTACGCATGTTTTCTCTAACCAAGTCTGGATTTTCACGAATTAAATTAATATCTAACATTTCTCTTTTCCTCCATATAAATAAAAAAAGTCCTCCAAGGGACGTGTACCGTGTTGCCACCCTATTTATAATGTTTCACGTGAAACATTATCACTTTAATGGGGATAACGGACCCACCGTAATTTCTCTCAGGGATGGAATTGTGCTTTTGCCGATGTTTCTCACCAAACAACATCTCTCTTTGTGACACTCAAGAACATTAGTCCCGTCTACGATTTAATCTCATTTTAATCAAAGCAGCTTATCTTTTCAAGTTAAAAGAAAGAAAGTGGTTATTCACCACTTTCCTCAATTTCTTCTTTTTCAACAACAGCAACCGTACTTAGGATCTGATCCTCAGTAACATTGATCAATCGTACCCCCTGAGTAGATCGGCTATAAACCCCAACAGCATCTAAGGAAATTCTTATGATGATGCCTGCATTGGTGACCATCAATAAATCTTCATCCCCTCTAACAGCTTTAAGTTCAACCAAAGGTCCATTTTTATCGGTGATGTTGATGGTTTTAACACCTTTTGCACCACGACTGGTTAAGCGATAATCCGAAAGTTCAGACTTCTTACCATAACCCTTTTGAGTGATCGAGAGAATATAGGAACCTTCTTTATCAGTAGCTGCTCCAACCGCATAAGAGCCATCTACATTAAATCCTTTAACACCGCTGGCTGTACGCCCCATCGCACGTACATCATTTTCATTGAATCGAACAGCTTTACCATTTGATCCAGCAATGATGATTTCATCTTCACCACTGGTAAGTTTAACTGTTAAGAGTTCATCTTCTTCTTTCAGACTAATCGCAATCTTTCCGCTTTGTCGAATGGATTCAAACTCACTCACATGTACACGTTTAACCAAACCATTTTTTGTCACAAAGAAGAGATAATTGCTATCACTGTCAGCTTTTACCGCAACCAAAGACTTCACAATTTCATTTTCATCTAGATTAATCAAATTAACCACAGGTAGACCTTTTGCTGTTCTAGAAGCATTTGGGATACGATATCCCTTCATACGATACACACGTCCTCTATTGGTAAAAAGCAATAAGTAATCATGTGAATTCATGGTTAAAAATTCATTAATCACATCATCTTCATGAACACTCATGCCTTTAACCCCTTTACCTCCTCTATTTTGAGTACGGTAGGTGTCGACAGTTGTGCGTTTAATATATCCAGATTTTGTCATTGTGATGACAATTTCTTCTTTTGGAATGAGATCTTCATCTTCCATATCGAAATCTGACTCAATGATTTCTGAACGTCTTGGATCATTAAAACGGTGTTTTACTTCTAAAAGTTCTGTTTTGATGATTTCATCGACACGTTCTTTTCGAGCCAATATATCTTGATAATCAATAATTAGTCTTAGTAACTCTTGATATTCATCTTCAATTTTTGATCTTTCAAGTCCTGTCAATCGACGTAGACGCATTTCCAGAATGGCTTTAGCTTGAACTTCAGTTAATCCAAAAGCTTCATTGGATTTTTGCATAAATTCTGCATCATCATTAGAACTTCTAAGCATCGCAATGATGCGATCGATATTATCTAAAGCAATCCTTAAGCCTTCTAAAATATGGGCTCGTTCTTGAGCTTTCCTGAGATCAAACTCTGTTCTGCGTCTAATCACCACAATTTGATGATTAACATAATGGATCAAAACTTCTTTTAAGTTTAATTGCTTAGGAGAATCATCCACCAAAGCCAACATATTAACTCCAAAACTAGTCTGTAATGCGGTCATTCTAAACAGTTGATTCAATATCACATCACTTTGAACATCCCGTTTAAGTTCAATGACAACACGAATCCCATTTCGATTCGATTCATCTCTTAAATCCGTAATGCCTTCGATTTGCTTATCACGTACCAGTTGGGCAATACGTTCGACCAACATAGCTTTATTAACTTGGTAGGGAATCTCAGTCACAATGAATTGTTTCTTCCCGTTCGCAAGTTCTTCGGTATCCACTTTAGATCGAATCAACACAGATCCACGCCCCGTTTCAAAAGCTTGTTTAATGCCAGATCGACCTAGAATGTATGCACCTGTTGGAAAATCTGGGCCAAAAATGTAATTCTCCATCAATTCCGGGATTGTAATGAGTGGATTTTCAAGCACTGCAATGGTCGCATCAATCGTTTCACCAAGATTATGGGGTGGAATGTTTGTAGCCATCCCAACCGCAATCCCCGTAGCCCCATTTACTAAGACATTTGGAAAGCGAGAAGGTAGTACAACTGGTTCTTGTTCTTCACCATCATAGTTCTCTTTAAAATCAATGGTATCTTTGTTGATTTCTTTAACCATTTCCATGGCAATCTTAGACATACGCGCTTCGGTATAACGCATCGCAGCAGCCCCATCACCATCAATAGATCCAAAGTTGCCATGACCATCGACCAACATATAACGATAGGAGAAGTCTTGAGCCATCCGAACCATGGTGTCATAAACAGCGATATCCCCGTGTGGGTGATACTTACCAATAACTTCCCCAACAATACGTGCTGATTTCTTAAAAGGTTTGTCGGCTGTCATCCCTAAATCATTCATCGCATACAAAATACGACGATGGACAGGTTTTAAACCATCCTTAACATCCGGTAGAGCACGCGCCACAATAACACTCATCGCATAATCTAAAAACGATGTCTTCATTTCTGAAGAGATATTTATATTCTTAATTCGATCGTAAAGTTTTTCTTCCATACAGCCTCCTAAATATCCAAATTCTTAACGAATTGGGCATTCTCTGTGATGAAGTTACGACGAGGTTCAACCTCATCACCCATCAACATCTCAAAGACCATATCCGCTTCCATCGCATCTTCAACATTCACTTTAATCAAGGTTCTCACTTCAGGATCCATAGTTGTTTCCCAAAGTTGTTCGGGGTTCATCTCCCCTAGACCTTTATATCTTTGAATGTTAAAGCGATCCCCAAATTCTTGCTTATAGATATCTAATTCTGATTCAGAATACGCATACTTCACACTGTTTCCTTTAGAAATTTTAAAGAGTGGAGGTTGAGCAATATAAATGTGACCTTCTTCAATCAAAGTTCTTAAAAAACGATAAAAGAAAGTGAGCAATAAAGTTCTGATGTGAGCACCATCGACATCAGCATCCGTCATGATGACTATTTTATGATATCTAAGCTTAGCTACATCCAATTCATCCCCAATGCCTGTTCCAAACGCTGTAAGCATGGAACGAATTTCATTGTTGTCAAAGACTTTATGTAAACGTGCTTTTTCTACATTGATAACCTTACCTCTTAAAGGTAAAATGGCTTGGAATTCACGATTACGTCCTAACTTCGCAGAACCTCCGGCAGAATCCCCTTCCACAAGATAGATCTCTGACACTTTTGGATCACGACTTGAACAATCCGCCAACTTGCCCGGTAAAGAACTGATTTCAAGCGCTCCTTTACGACGGGTTAACTCACGCGCTTTCTTAGCAGCTAAACGTGCTTTAGAAGCCACTACAGCTTTTTCTACAATAATCTTTGCAGAGGCTGGGTTCTCCATCAAATAACGCTCTAATTGCTCAGAAAAGACATTTGAAACAATTTTACGAACCTCAGAGTTCCCAAGCTTTGTCTTTGTTTGTCCTTCATATTGTGGATCTGGATGTTTAACTGAAACAATCGCAGTTAAACCTTCACGAACATCTTCGCCTTGCAAACTTTCTTCGTTATTCTTAATTGAACCCGATTCTTTAGCATAATTATTGATGATACGCGTTAAAGTATTTCTAAATCCTTCTTCATGCGTTCCCCCTTCATGGGTATTGATGTTATTACAGAAGGAATAGACATTAGGAACATAACCATCATTGTATTGAATCGCAACTTCTACCTGAATATTTTCTTCTTCACCTTCACAGTAAATAACCTCTTTGTGAATAGGTGCTTTATTTTTATTGATGAACCCTACATACTCAGAAATTCCACCTTTATAAAGATAAGAATATTCACTTTCATTACGTTCATCCTTAAAATCAACTTGAATGCCTTTATTTAAAAACGCTAATTGTTGAATGCGATCCCTTAGAACCACATGATCATATTCAGTTGTTTCAGTAAAAATGAGTGGATCTGCTTTAAAGCGCACAATACTACCGTGTTTATCGGTATCACCAATCACTTTTAAATCCGCAACAGCTGTTCCGCCGTTTTCAAAACGTATAAAGTATATTTTGCCATTTAAATGAACATAAACTTCTAAATATTCAGATAAGGCATTAACAACAGATGCACCTACACCATGTAAACCCCCAGAAACTTTATACGCTCCACCCCCAAATTTACCCCCGGCATGTAGGACAGTAAAAATAGTTTCAACGGTAGATTTTCCTGTTTTCTCATGAACACCAACCGGCATTCCACGTCCATTATCTTCAACCGTTACAATGTTATCTTTATCAACATTAATGGTGATGTGATTGGCGTGCCCCGCTAAAGCTTCATCAATAGCGTTATCTACAATTTCCCACACTAAATGATGTAAACCTCTTTGGGAAGTGGTTCCGATATACATCCCCGGCCGTTTACGTACCGCCTCTAAACCCTCTAATACCTGAATATCATCCGCAGTATATGAATGTTCAACTTTTTGTGTCATCTTTAACTCCTTTCAACAATCTTTCCTTCAACAACATCTATAAATTGTACTTTTTCTTTTAACCAAGGTTCAATCGATTCTTCATCTGTACTGGTGATGATGGTTTGACCTTGATTGTGTAGAAATAAATATAAAGCTTCTCTTCTCTTTGCATCCAATTCACTAAACACATCATCCAACAACAGAACTGGTCTTTCATGAGTATATGTCGTTATCACATTTACCAAAGCAGCTTTGATCGCAATCACAAACATTCTCTTTTGTCCTTGTGATGCTACTTCACTCACTTCTTGATCATCTAAGGTAAAGTGAAGATCATCACGATGGATCCCAACGTGTGTTTGCTTAAACAAGACATCTCTTTCTAAACTTTTTTCATATCTTTTAACAAGACTTTCTTCCAAATCATCTTCTTCAGAAATACCAATCAAACGCATATGAACCGTATTGTTTACTAAAGAGAGTTTTGGGTATATCTTCATGATTTCATCATTTAATTGAGAGACAAAAATCTTTCGAATAGGGATTAATATTTTTTGATCATCAATCAGTTGTCTTGTTAACACCTCTAAGTATGTATGGTCAAGCTTTGATTCCTTAAGTAATGCATTCCGCTCTTTCAATGTTCGATTGTAGTGAGATAAATAATGCATATAAGTAGGATTGATCTTTCCCAACTCAACATCAATTAAATATCGACGCGCTTTAGGTGATGCTTCAAACAAATCTAAATCACTGGGTGAAAACAATACTGCATTTAACTTCCCAACAAACTCAGAAGTTTTCTTTAAGAGTTGGTTTTTTACAAACAACGTTTTACCTTTAGGATGAACAACAACCTTTAAATGAATATCGTGGTCAAGTTGAGCTTTAATCAAAGCAAATTCTTGATTAAATCGAATACAGGCTTTCTCATCGCTTGAACGAAACAAACGTGCATTGGAAAGAAAATAAATTGATTCCAATAGATTGGTTTTGCCTTGGGCATTATCTCCAACCAAAACACAGATCTGATGCGTAAATTTTAAATCACAGCTTTGATAGTTACGAAAGTCTTTTAAAATTAAATGGCTGATTCGCATTCAATTCGATAAACCTTTCCTTCAACTTTTAACACATCGTTATGATACAATTTTCTTCCTCTACGATCTTCTCTTTCGTTGTTTACAAATATACGAAGAGACTTTACAGCGAACTTCGCTTCCCCTCCAGATTGAATGAGATCTGTAATTTTTAAGAACTGTCCAAGCGTAATATATTCAGAGTGAATTTTAACGATTTTTTTGTCCATTTTTGACCTCAAATCCTTATCTATTATAACATAAAAAAACACCCTATTTTATTGGGTGTTTTGATGTTTTTAAGAGTAAGTTCTAACTGGTAAAATGAGTTGTAAAATACGCTCATCATCGACGTTTTGAATGATGAAGGGTTTCATTTCTCCAGTGAATGAAATTTTAATTACTGAACCATTTAAAACACGCACAGCATCAAACACATATCGTCCACTAAATGAAATTTCTAAAGCTTGTCCAACATATTTAATCGGATTAAGTTTTTCTTTCGAAGATCCTACTTCTTGAGACTTACTTGATATTAAAACTTCTGTTTGAGATGCTGTTAACTTGATAATTGAAATGCCTTCACTTTTGATAAATGATGCACGATCAATCGCATTTAGTAAATCACGTGAATCCATCGTGAGCTCATAACTAAACTCAGTAGGAATTAAACGTGAAGTTTCAGGAAATAATCCATCAATTAAACGAGTTTGAATAACAGTTTCATCAAACCAAAATTGAGCTTTTTTGTCACTGACACAAACTTGTACACGCTCATCTTTTTCAATGGTTTTAGCGACTTCACCTAAACTCTTAGCAGGAATGGTGATGTTAAAGTTTTGAGCATCTTCTAAATCTATACTTTTCTTAGCCAATCTAAAACTATCCGTTGCGACACATTCTAAAACTTTACCTTCAGCTTTAAAATTAACCCCTGTAAGAACAGGACGCGTTTCTTTGTCACTGGTCGCAAAACTGGTTTGTGTAATCAATTTTAATAATACATCTGCATCAATTTCAAATTGGGTGTTGGGTTTAGAAAAATCAATCAAAGGATAATCAGAAGCTTTCATCCCATTAATATTAAATTCTGCAGAGTGACCACTGATTTTTGTCAATGAACCATCTACAACTTCAAAACTTATTTCATCTGCATCAATCTTACGAACGATTTCTAAAATATACTTAGCTTCAATCACAATTGATCCTTCTGATTGGATGACTAATGCATTATTCTTATCACCTGCACGTAAAACTTTTTGGATAGATACATCAGAATCACTTCCTGTTAGTGTAATGCTATTTGAACTAACATCAATTTTAATTCCTGATAACCATGGTAGAGGTGAATTTGCTGAAATGGCACGACTCACTACCGATAAACCATTAAAGAACACACGTTTAGAAATTTTGAAATTCATGGACTAGCCTCCTAGTTTACTTTAGAAAGATTATTACTACTATGACTGTTGATAATGTGAATAACTTGTTAATACGCTTATATTCATGTGTATTTTATCATTTATTTAATGTGTATGGATAGTGGAATGCTGTGGATAAATTAAGTTTGAGATATCAATTTCTCTAACTCAATCAAAGCTTGTCGATAATTTAAATCCTTTTTTATAGAGAGTTCTACTTTCTCACAAGCATTAATGACAGTAGAATGATCTCTTTTACCAAATTCTTCTCCAATTTTTACAAACGGCAAATCCAACATTTTGCGACAGAGGTACATGGCGATGTGTCGAGCGCTGGCAATGTTTTTTGTTCGCGAATTAGAAACCAATTGTTGTTTTGTAAGTCCATAATAATCAGAGACAACTCTTTTAATTTTGATAACAGATATTTCATTCTTATCACTAGATTGTGAACTACCTTTAAATGCATTGATGGCAGTCTTAAAATCGATTGTATTGCCGTTGCTAAAATTAATGGAGTAAAACAACAAACGATTTAATGCACCTTCTAAATTTCTTACATCTTTTGAAAAATTAGTCGCAATATAAGCCAAAGCCTCTTCGCTGACAAAGTTTGGATCAACCGATTGTTTTTCTAATCTAAATTTTAGAATCGCAAGTGATGTTTCAAACTCAGGAGAATCTAAACCCACTGATAAGCCAGAAGCAAATCGACTAATCAAACGTTCCTCTAAACCTTTAATTTCAGATGGACTACGATCACTGGTTAAAACGATTTGTTTTTTATGATTCACCAATTCGTTAAAGATATTAAAGAAAACTTCATGTGATTTTTCCTTACCAGCAATAAATTGAATATCATCCATTAACAAAACATCCAATTGGTTCATTTTTTGTTTAAAAGCCTCAATGCTTCCGTTTTTGATTGAATTAACCACTTCGGTGACGAAATCCATGGTTGAAGTGTAATAAATTTTTGCATTCAAAGTGTTGTCTTTAATATAATTACCAATTGCATTGAGTAAATGGGTCTTACCTAAACCTGAATTTCCATAAATAAATAATGGGGTATAAAATTTACCAGGTGTATAGGCACAAGCTAATGCAGCTGAATGAGCTTCTTTATTACTAGGACCCACTATAAAATTGTCAAAAGTATAGTCCAACAACAAGCGATCATCAAAAGTGCTTTGAGTAGCCACCTCAACCGTTTCATCTCCCATAATAAGTTCGACTGTAATGTTTTTATTAAGTTGTACACTTAAAAGAGCTTGAATCAAATCAATTTTTTGTGAAAGGATCATCTTTTGCAAATTGGTTGGAACTGCAACAACAGCAGTATCCTCACTTAAATGAACCAATTCTGAATTATCAAAATAGGTATCATAGACCAATTTTCCAATAGAGGCATCTTCTTTAATAAGGGCTTTGGTTTTGTCCCAAAGATCGTGATAGTAATATTCGATTCCTGTCATATCTGTACTTTCTAGTGAATCAATTTTATCTTTGAAAAGGCATACATTCTACATCAAAATTTGAATCCACACACTTATCCACACCGTTAAACAAAGATAAGGCTTACAATTAGCAATTTTCTATGAGTTTTCCACATTTGTCCACATCTTTTTACAACACTAATTTGTGTATAAAAAATAACTTATCAACAGCTGTGTTCAAAATGTGGATAAAATCAACCAATTTTAGGTTAATCCACATCTCAAGAAAGCAATAAAAAGCCTAAGACAAAGTGTATAATTCACTTATCCACACTTTCACAATATGTTGTTAAATATTGATTTAAGCCTGTGTTTAAAATTTAGATTTATCCACATTTTATTTAATGACTCAAAATTAAAGTTAATCCCATTCTAAACAGATATAGACAGTCCTAGAAAGCATATCTAAAATGCTTTGTTGACTTATCAGGGTCGCTTCGTTATAATCTAGTAGCATTGCTCAATTATCAAGTAAGAAGTGGAGGTGGCTCTAATGAAGAGAACGTATCAACCGAGCAAAAGAAAACACCAAAAGGTCCATGGTTTCAGAGCCCGAATGAAAACGGCTGGCGGTCGTAAAGTATTGGCCCGTCGTCGTGCCAAAGGCAGAGAGGTTTTGTCGGCTTAAAGTCACCTACGGGTGACTTTTTTCTTAATTAAGGTATGGGTCTTCGTAAAATCCATCGCGTTGTTAAAAATGAAGAATTTCAACGCATCATTGGGGCAAAAAACTATGTTACCAATGCATCCTTTAGTTTGTATTACACAAATAAATATAAAGATACTGGCCGCTTTGGAATATCTGTGGGTAAAAAACTGGGAGGCGCAGTCGAACGGAATAAAATAAAAAGACAAGTTCGAATGATGATCAGTGAACTCAGTGATTTCAATGAAAGTTTTGATGCAATCATCATGGTTCGTCAAGCTTATCTAAAACAAGACTATGAAACCAATAAAAAAGATTTGGAAAACAGTCTCAATAAAGTTAGAATTAAAGTGCCTCAAAACACTCAATAAGGAGATGTATGAAAAAATTACTAAATAAGAAAGTTGGCTTGGCATTGGGAATCTTATTCTTGATGTCAGCCTGTACGAATGTTATTGATCCAGAAACAAAGCAAGTTATGTTGGATAAGATTATTTATCTGGATACCCCTTTTGCTTATATTTTTGATTCTGAAAGTTGGTTCTCAGCATTCTTTGTTTACCCGATCTCACAAGCCATTAACTTTATTAATCAATATGTTGGTGTGGTGTTGTCCATTACCATCGTTACGATTTCAATCAAATTACTAACCTTAGGCTTAACCATCAAGTCAACCGTTGCTTCACAGAAGATGCAAATCATTAATCCTGAACTCAAACGCATTCAAGCTAAATATGAAGGCAAGACAGACAATGATTCTAAAATGAAAATGGCACAAGAAATGAATGCGTTGTATGCAAAGCACAACATTAACCCATTTGGGGCCATCCTTGTTATGTTTATTCAATTCCCAGTCATCATCGCAATGTATCAAGCAGTACAACGTGCGGATGCTGTAGTGAATGGCAGTGTTTTTGGAAGTTCTTTACAACTTACACCTTGGGGAGCCTTTAATGAAGGTGTTTGGGTCTTTATGGTTATCTTCCTTCTCATGGGAATTTTCCAATTTGTATCCATGCGTTTACCCATGTGGCTTCAAAAACGCAATAACCCAGTCAAAGAAAAGAAATATGCAGAAGGGAAAAAATCAGGTCCTAATATGGAAGTGATGATGTACTCTTCACTTGGCATGATTATGTTTTTAGCCATTACTTGGCCAACAGCAATGTCTCTTTATTGGTTAGTCACATCTTTAGCTCAAGTAGCTCAAACGCTATTTATCCAATATCGCTACATCGCACCATCTGTGGAGGCATAAATGAAAACATATACAGCTAAAACGCTTGATGAGTGTCTAAGTTTAGCTTCTAAGGATAAGAATACTTCAGTTGAAGAACTAACCGTCTTAGCTAAAGAAGAAAAACAAGGCTTTCTTGGATTTGGCAATTCTGTATCTGCAGTCATTTATGGACCAAGCGACATCTTAGATTTTGTGTTTGCGTATCTTAATACATTCTTTACAAATTTATCCATGAATGTTGAAGTCACTGTAGGACAAGATGAAACAGGCTTAAAAGCCATGTTGAATGCAGAAAACAATGCAATCTTGATTGGTAAAGCAGGTCAAACCCTTCATTCCATCAATACTGTAGTTAAAGCAGCTGTCAATGCTCACTTCAAACGTCACATCAATGTGCTGGTTGACATCAACAATTATAAAGTTGATCGTTATGAAAAAGTCATCGCGATGGCTAAACGGATTGCGAAGACTGTACAACGTACAAAAGTAGCTGCAACGCTTGATCCTCTACCCAATGATGAACGCAAAGTCATTCATCAAGTCCTCAGTGAAATGAACAACATTCGCACTGAAAGTGTGGGTGAAGGCAGCGGACGTAGACTTAAAATTATTTACGATGAAAGAAAAGCTTAGAAACCTAAGCTTTTTTTCTGCCTGATGTATAATAAAAGACGATGAAATGCATAATCGGATTAGGAAATCCAGGAAAAACCTATGAAAAGACACGCCATAATGTTGGATTTATGGTGTTAGATGCTTTAGCCAAAGAATTTAAGATTGAATTTAAATCTAAGTTTAAAGCTGAAATCGCTCAAATTAATGTTTTGGGAGAGACTCTTTTGTTGGTTAAACCCCAAACTTACATGAATTTAAGTGGAGAGTCTGTACGACTTATTAAAGACTTTTATAAACTTAATGATGATGATTTTTTGGTTGTTTATGATGATTTAGATCTACCAGTTGGTAAATTACGCCTTCGAGAAAAAGGAAGTTCTGGAGGACACAATGGGATTAAATCCATTCACCAACATCTTGGACATACAGAATTTAAACGATTGCGTATCGGCATCGACAACAATAAACTGATCCCAACTGCTGATTATGTTTTAGGAAAATTTAGCAAAGAAGAAAGCGAAGCCCTTGAAAAAAGCATTGAAGTCTCTGTAAAGGCATGTTTAGATTTTTCAACCTTGAGTTTTGTTGATTTAATGTCACGCTATAACACCAAAGCATGAAACACTTAATACAAGAATTAAAAAAGCATAGACTCATTCAAGACTTTTCTGATCAAAAAGTCTCTTTTTCACATTTATCCCTTACGCAAGAAGCCCTTTTAATTGCTTCAAGTTATTTAAATAAACCAAGACCGATGGTGGTGGTTAAAGCCAATCTTTACTTGGCTCAACAATTGTTTGAGAAAATACAATTTTGGTTAGATGAAGCATCGGTTCTTTATCCTGTAGAAGAATCTTTACGCATCGAAGCCATTGCGTCCTCTCCTGAAATGAATTTAATTAAAATGGAAACATTGGCACGACTCAGTGAAAACCAAGACTTGGTCTGTGTAACGCACTTAGGAGCTATTTTAAGACATACTCCAAGCCCGAATTTCTTCAAAGAAAATCGCGTTCGTTTAAAAATAAATACTGAAAGCAAACTTTCAGATCTTAAAGAAAAACTAAGAGTCTTAGGTTATCAAGAAGTGACTAGAATTGACTTACCCAATACCTTTGCGGCTCGTGGAGGGGTTGTGGATGTCTTTCCCATCAATGTCGAAAATCCAATACGGATAGAATTCTTTGACACCGAAATCGAAAGCATACGTAGTTTTGACATCAGCACACAAAGAACCTTAGAACAAATTGAATCCATTGAAATTCAAGCTTGTAGCGATTTGATTTTTGATGAAACAGAAATCCATGAGATTGAAGCCAAAGCTCATCAACTCTTAGAACTACAAACGAAGATCAAAGATGAAAGCTTTATTTTATCTTTAAAAGAAAACATTGAAAAAGATTTAGGCTACATGCATCAAAAGGTTAAAGAAAACCATTTGTATCGATATCGCTCTTTTTTATCAAAGTCATTTTCACTTTTAGACTACTTTAATAAAGCGGAAGTCTATTTATCAACCACAGAAGATTTAACTGAACATGAACGACGATTAAACGAAGAAAGTACAGATTATCTTCAAGAACTTTATTTAAGTGCTCAAGCTCTCCCTGTGTATTCGGTATTTTATCCTTTGACACAGATTCTAAGTGGACATGTGCGGGTTGATTTTAGACGCTTTGAGAACAGTCAACATCAGAAACTTCCATTTAGAGAACTGGATATTCCTCAAGCCAGCTTGGTTCAACATGCGAAAGATCTGCTTAAACTCAGCGAAACGCATCAAGTGATTTTGTGTTTAAAAGAACACGAGATCAAAAACTTGATTGAAATCTTTGTAGACCTTAAGATTCCCTATTCTTTGCGCTTAAAAGAATTTAAACCTCAAATTGTTATCCTTCATCAAGATTTAGATGAAGGTTTTGAACTGTTGGATTCAAACATTAGAGTTTATGCCTCTAAAGAACTCTTTAACCACAAAATTCATGTGGGGAAATACCAAACCAAATTCAAAGAAGCAGAAAGTCTACACAGTTACCAAGAACTAAAACAAGGGGACTATGTGGTTCATCATCAATATGGTGTAGGACAATATGTAGGAACCCTAACCAAAACATTAGAGGGTATCCATCGTGATTACTTACACATCGTTTATAAAGAGAATTCAAATCTATATGTGCCCTTAGAACAATTCCAATTGGTACGCAAGTTTGTCTCACGAGAAGGGGTTGTGCCTAAACTCAATAAGCTAGGCTCAAATGAATGGCAAAAAACCAAAGCACGCATCAAAGAGAATGTGAGAGACATCGCTGAGCGTCTTATGGAACTTTACAGTGAGCGTGAACAAGACATTGCTTATGCATTTAAAGAAGATAATCCAATGCAACTTGAGTTTGAAAATGAGTTTGAATTTGAACTCACACATGATCAAAAAGAAGCCATAGAAGAAATCAAAGCAGACATGATGTCTTCAAAACCTATGGATCGTTTACTGTGTGGTGATGTTGGTTTTGGGAAAACAGAAGTAGCCATAAGAGCTGCATTTAAAGCCATCAGTGAAAAGAAACAAGTGGCATTCTTGTGCCCTACCACAGTCTTATCTCAACAACACTACCGGACTTTTATGCATCGATTTGAGAATTTTCCCATCGAGATTGCGGTCCTCAATCGTTTTGTGAGTGACAGTCATGCGAAGGAAATTCTTAAAGCTTTAAAAGAAGGCAAAATTGATGTTTTAATTGGAACCCATCGTATTTTATCTAAAGACATACAATTTAAAGATTTATCTTTACTCATCATCGATGAAGAACAAAGATTTGGGGTTGAACACAAAGAGAAGCTCAAAGAAGTCAGAAAGAATGTCCATGTCTTATCGTTAAGCGCAACACCCATTCCTAGAACCTTACAGATGTCTTTGGTCGGCGTAAGACAACTCTCTCAACTTCAAAGTCCACCTTTAAATCGTTTACCGGTATTAACCTATGTGATTGAAAAGAATGATCACGTGATAAAGGATGTGATCCAAAGAGAACTATCACGCAATGGTCAAGTTTTCTATCTTCACAATAATGTCTCTGACATCCACAGCATTGCGATGAAGATACAAAGAGACATTCCAAATGCGAAAGTAGCGATTGCGCATGGACAAATGCATCGAGACGACATTGAAGATGTGATGTTGCAATTCACCAACAATGAAATCAATGTCTTGGTATGTACCACCATTGTTGAAACTGGAATTGATATCCCTAATGCCAATACCATGTTGATTGATCATGCGGATACCTTTGGCTTATCACAGCTCTATCAAATTAAAGGCAGAGTTGGTCGATCCGATCGCTTAGCTTATGCCTATTTAATGTATCGTCCTCAAAAACAACTCAGTGAGATTGCTCAAAAACGTCTACAATCGATCAAAGAGTTCACTGAATTAGGTTCAGGGTATAAGATTGCGATGCGTGACTTAACCATTCGTGGAGCCGGTGAAATGTTGGGGGATTTACAATCTGGTTTTATTGATACTGTAGGCATAGATATGTACATCGAACTCTTACAACAAGCCATTTTAGAAAAGAAAACAGGTGAAGTGATTGTTGAGAAAGAACCTGAAGTTAAACTTGCATTAGGGGTGGATGGCTATATCCCTCAACAATTTGAAACAAAAGATTTTGAAAAATTAAGCTTATATCAACGCATTGAACAAACTCAAAACGCCCATGACTTAAAACTTCTTCAAGAAGAAACGCAAGACCTTTATGGGAAACTCCCCAAGTCTGTGAAGTTATTATTTGAGAAAAGACGTTGGGATTTACTCTTAGAAGATTCTCACATCAAGGGATATAAAGAAACCAAGGTCAATGTTTCAATCACTTTTGATGAAGCTTATTCTTCAAAAATTGATGGGGTGAAATTTTTTGAGAAAGTCTCTAAACATTCTAATCAAATTCAACTCAAATATGTAGCAAACTCCATCATATTAATTTTCCCTAAAGACAATGACTGGTTAATTCTAGCCAATGATGTCTTAGATGACATTAAAGGTTTAAGTTTAAAAGGAGCATCATGAGAATCGATCAATATCTAAAATTTGTAAGAGTGGTTAAGAAAAGACCTGTCTCAAAAGAACTGAGTGCTCAAAATCGCATACTCATCAATGGAAAGGCGGCCAAAGCTGCCAGTGATGTAAAAATCAATGATGAAGTTGATGTGTACTTTGGCCATCGTCATCTCAAGATTAGAGTCTTAGAAATTCCACTCAACTTAAAACAAGCCATGAATAGCATCTGTTATGAAGTTTTGCTTGAAGAAAAAATTCAAGTTCAAGAGAATGCATCTCTCTAGTTTTGATTTTTATCAAATCTAGACTATAATATAGAAACCATGAGAAAAAGAAGACAAAAAACGTGGATTTCATTAAGCTTCATCGCTTTAGCGCTTGTCCTATTTAAACCTGTGATTGATGAAGTCGTAAAGACCATTGAACTCAGTCAAAGTTTAGTTGAAGTCCAAGCTCAACTTGAGATACTTGAAGCAGAAAATGCCAGTTTACTAGAACAGAAAACTAAACTTGAAGATCCTGAATATGTGAAGAGTTATGCACGTGCAACCTATATGCTGACCAAAGAAGGCGAACAAATTTATTACTTACCCAAAGAAGGCAAATAGCCTTTTTTGTTTTTAAGACAAAGCCAAATAATAAGTGTTAAAATAGTAGCGCACAAGAGGAGAACAATATGAAAAGACCTGTAGTATTTATCGTTATGGATGGTGTGGCATTATCAGACAATCCTTATGGGAATGCGGTGCTCAATGCACATACCCCACTCTTAGATGAATTAATGAAAACAAAACCCTTCACAACCCTTAAAGCACATGGGACTGCCGTGGGATTACCCAGTGATGAAGACATGGGAAACTCAGAAGTCGGACACAATGCGATTGGCTGTGGACAAATTTATGCACAAGGCGCAAAGTTGGTCAATGAATCCATTGAAAGTGGAGAGATTTATCGATCCACTGCTTGGAAAGAAGTGGTTGATAACGCCAAAACATCAACACTTCATATGATTGGCTTATTGTCAGATGGTAATGTGCATGCACACATCAATCATGTCTTATCAATGGTTAAACAAGCTAAATTGGATGGGGTTAAACGTTTAAGATTACACATCCTTTTGGATGGACGTGATGTCCCTGCGACCAGCGCACTCATTTATGTTGAGAAATTAGAAAACTTACTAAAAGAACTCAATGATGCCTCTTTCGATGGCAGAATTGCTTCTGGTGGCGGTAGAATGCTGGTCACCATGGATCGCTATGAAGCAGAATGGTCCATGGTTGAGTTGGGTTGGAAGACCCATGTAATGGGTGAAGGACGCTTCTTTGCCTCAGCCACTGAAGCGATTGAAACCTATCGATCTGAACTCAACTGCAATGATCAATATTTGCCTGCTTTCGTGATTGCTCAAAACAACCAAGCAGTCGGCAAGATTGTGGATGGAGATTCTGTTGTATTCTTTAATTTTAGAGGGGATCGTGCCATTGAAATCTCACGTTGTTTTGAAGACCCAAATCTAGACAAATTCCCTAGAACCTATACCCCAAAAGTGGTGTATGCCGGGATGCTTCAGTATGATGGGGATTTACAACTTCCTAAACGTTTCCTTGTAACGCCTCCTCGCATTAAAAACACTTTAAGTGAGAGATTGATTGAAGCGAACATTTCACAATTTGCGATTTCTGAAACGCAGAAGTTTGGACATGTCACCTATTTCTGGAATGGCAATAAGAGTGGTAAGTTCTCAGAAACTTTAGAAGACTTTGTAGAAATTAAATCAGACTTAGTTCCCTTCAGTGAACGTCCATGGATGAAAGCAGCTGAAATTACCGATGAACTCATCAAAGCTTTAGAATCTGGAAAATATCAATTCCTAAGAGCTAACTTTCCTAATGGAGACATGGTAGGTCATACCGGAGATTATCTCGCTACCATGATTTCTGTAGAAACGGTCGATTTGCAACTCAAACGTGTCTTAAAAGCTGTGGAAAAAGTCAATGGTATCTTGGTGGTAACAGCTGACCATGGTAATGCGGATGAAATGTATGAAAAATCTAAAGATCCTAGTGTTGCACCTAAACCAAAAACAGCTCATACCCTTAACCCTGTACCCTTTATTGTGATCAATAAAGACGTTAAGCTCAAACAAGGAGCGTATGGTTTATCTAATATTGCCGCAACTTTAGCAGAACTCTTAGACTTAAGTCCAAATCCTGCATGGAATGAATCACTGATTCAAAAATAATAAATAAAAGGTAGAAATTTCTACCTTTTGTTTTCTTTTAGATCATAGGTATAAAAACACACATCCAACCATTCTCCATGTTTCATCGCCACATTCTCAATTTGGCCACTGAGTTTAAAACCCAAGGACTCATGAAGCTTACGACTGACTCGATTCTGCGCATCGAT
>CAZHIG010000007.1:17685-20880 GCA_964532705.1 uncultured Erysipelotrichaceae bacterium | reverse complement strand
ATTCTCTAAGTGTATCCGCTAGAATGGTCGCAATGACAGTAGCACTGGTAGATCCAGACAAGCTTGAACCCAACATTCTAAACTCAAACTTATTACCTGTAAAGGCAAACGGAGAGGTGCGGTTACGATCGGTGTTGTCTTTAGGTAAGTAAGCTAAGTTGCTAAGAGGACTCGATTTAATTTCACGACTGCTCTTCGCATTGGATTTATCAACCATGCTCAGTAAGATTTCTTCAATCACTTCTCCCATAAATACAGAAATGATGGCAGGAGGGGCTTCATTAGCGCCTAAACGATGATCGTTACCAGCCCCTGAGGCGGCTAAACGTAAGAGTTCTGGATGCTCATCAATAGCTTTGATAACAGCTGCGACAAAGAGTAAGAAACGAACATTCTCACTGGGTTTATCACCAGGTTCAAATAAATTTTGACCATCATCGGTACTGAGTGACCAGTTGTTGTGTTTGCCTGAACCATTAATGCCTTTGAAAGGTTTCTCATGGAGTAAGCACGCTAAATCATGTTTCTTAGCAACTTTGCGCAAGACATCCATGGTCAATTGGTTTTGATCGACGGCGATGTTTGCATCGGTAAAAATCGAAGAAATTTCAAATTGTGAAGGCGCAACTTCATTGTGTTCAACAAAGGCAAAGATGCCCATTTTCCAAAGCTCTAAGTTGACTTCATCCATGTAGGCTTTAACTTTACTTGGAATCGATCCAAAATAGTGATCTTCAAATTCTTGACCTTTAGGGGACGTGGCACCGACTAAAGTTCTTCCACTGAGTACCAAATCTTCGCGTTCAACAAAGTGATCGTAATCAACCAAGAAGTATTCTTGTTCTAAGCCCATCAACATTTTCACATCTTTGACTTGTTTATCACCGAGGGCTGAAACCACACGTGTAGCTTCTTTACCCATCACATCCAAGGCACTGAGTAAAGGTGCTTTTTGATCTAAGGGTTCACCATGGTAAGAAATGAAAATAGAGGGGATACATAAGACGTTGTCTCGAATAAAAGCAGGGGAACTGATGTCCCAGTAGGTATAACCACGTGCTTCAAACGTGGCTCTTAAACCCCCTGATGGAAACGATGAACCATCGGTTTCACCTTTGATCAGTGTTTTTCCTGAAAAGCGTGTTACAGGTGTACCTTGATCATCACGAGAGATGAATGCATCATGTTTTTCCGCGGTTGAACCGTGTAAGGGTTGAAACCAATGGGTGAAGTGAGTGGCCCCTAAATCAATGGCCCAAACTTTCATAGCATGCGCAATCGCATCTGCGGTATTGCGATCCAAGGCTTCTTCTTTTTGAAGGGCTGTCTTCCAAGCTTTGAAAACAGGATGCGGTAAGTGTTCTTTCATAACACTTTCGCTAAATTGATGGATTCCAAACAATTCATAGGGATGCGACATTTTAAGTTCTCCTTAATCTATATGATTCAATTTTATGGATATATTTCATAAAGTAAAGAAAAAACCGAAAAAATATTCTAATTTTTGAAATATTTTTTTATTTTGACCGTTAAAATATGAAATTTATATAATTTAATACAAAAAAATCTTAAAAATCACAAAAAAAGGTCATTATGACCTTTATTCAAGAACGACCACTTCAGTGACTTCCGGTATTTCTTCCATCAATAAGGACTCTACACCATCTTTATAGGTGATGTCGACAGCGCCACACCCAATGCATGCGCCCAATACCCTAACAAAGACTCGGCCTTGCTCATCCACATGATCGAGTTCTAAGTCTCCCCCATCTCTTTGGATGTAGGGTCTTATTTTATTTAGTACTTCACGTACTTGCGCTTCAAAGTTATTCATCTAATTACCTCAAGAAATACATTAAACCACCAACCGTCAATCCGACAACTATTCCGCCCAAAACTTCTGTCCATTGATGACCCAGAACTTCTTTGACTTTTAATAAATAAACAGGATCATCGAGCTTAATGGTGGTTAGTTCTTGAATATCCTTGATGAGTTGTTGAGTGATTTGAATGTTTCGTCCAGCATAAAAACGCACATTTGCGGCATCATAAACCACAATCATAGAAAAGGATAAGACCACCGCAAAGATGGTTGATGAAAAGGATTGGTGAAGTCCAACAGATAGAGTTAAGGCAGAAACAAGCGCAGTATGTGAAGAAGGAAAACCGCCACTCTCAAAAATCTGAGTCACATCCCACTCTTTGGTTCGTATGTATTTAAAGACAGGTTTGAGAAGTTGTGCGCTTTGATTCGCAACAAATGCTGCCCAAAATGGATAGAAATTTCCTAACATAGTGCGTCCATACGCACCGATTATACCATAGGCTTGTGCTATAATGACATACGTATTAGGGAGATCATTATGGCTTATGTTGTGGGTCAAATCGTAGAAGGAAAAGTCACAGGGATTCAATCTTATGGGGCTTTTATTCATGTGGATAAGCACACAACGGGTTTAGTACACATTTCAGAACTTTCAGATGCGTACGTCAAAGACATCGCGAGCATTCTAAAGGTTGGGGATGTGCTCAAGTTAAAAGTTTTAGAAGTAGATGAAGCGCATAAGCATTTGCGTTTGTCCCTAAAAGCGACTTTTAATTCGAGAAAAAGTCGACCTCGACTCAATCGCTTACCCAAACTCAAATCAGCCATTGGATTTGAATCCCTAAGAAATGTGTTGGACACATGGATACAAGTGGCCCAAAAGGAGATCAAGAAATGATACGTTTAGATTTAAGTAAAGCTCTAAGTGAGCGTGAACTGAGTTCATATCAAACAAAAGTAGACAAATTTCACCAAAATTTAAGTCAAAAAACTGGTTTAGGTTCTGATTTTTTAGGATGGACAACTTGGCCATTTGATTATGATAAAACTGAATTTGAATTGGTAAAATCATTAGCTAAAAAAATTCGATCCGAAGCAGATACATTGGTTGTGACAGGCATTGGTGGATCCTATTTAGGCGCAAGAGCAGCCATTGAAATGATTAAAGGATTGTTTCCAAAAGACAAAACGATTGAAATCATTTATTTAGGCAATACATTCTCATCTACTTATATCCTTCAAGTCCTTGAGTATTTAAAGAATCGCAATGTTTATGTGAATGTTATTTCTAAATCTGGAACAACCACAGAAACAGCCATGGCTTTTAGACTCTTAAAGCAATTCATGGAAGAAAAATATGGGGATCAAGC
>CAZHIG010000007.1:9192-17585 GCA_964532705.1 uncultured Erysipelotrichaceae bacterium | reverse complement strand
CCATGGCTTTTAGACTCTTAAAGCAATTCATGGAAGAAAAATATGGGGATCAAGCACAAGAACGCATCATTGCGACCACAGATCGCAATAAAGGTACACTCAAAACATTAGCTACTCAAAAAGGCTATACCACATTAAGCATTCCGGATGATATTGGTGGAAGATACTCTGTGTTAACCTCTGTGGGTTTACTTCCCATAGCGGTTGCGGGGATTGATATTGATGAAATGATTTTAGGCGCTCAAGAAGCCAGTAAGGCTTATTCTTCGAGTAGTATTGAAGAAAATGATGCCTACAAATATGCAGTCGCAAGACGTGTCCTTGAGTCCAAAGGTAAATCTGTAGAGCTCTTTGTGGCTTATGAATCTCAACTATCCATGTTGGCCGAATGGTGGAAACAACTCTTTGGTGAATCTGAAGGGAAAGAAGATAAAGGTTTGTATCCTGCTTCTGTCAATTTCTCAACCGATCTACATTCAATGGGTCAATTTGTTCAAGAAGGCACTAAGTTATTGTTTGAAACCTTAGTGGTCGTCAAAGAACCGATGTTGGATGCAGTATTTCCAAGCGATCAAGAAAACTTAGATGGCATGAACTATCTTTCAGGCAAAACCTTAGATGAAGTCAATAAAAATGCTGCCCTAGGGACTTTAATTGCCCATCATGAAGAAGGGGGGATCCCAAACATTAAGATTGAATTTGAACGAATGGATGCGAAAAATTTTGGCTATTTAGCACAGTTCTTCTTCATTGCGTGTGGAATGTCTGTTTACCTCTTGGATGTCAATCCATTTAATCAACCAGGCGTAGAAGTCTATAAGAAGAATATGTTTAAACTATTGGGCAAACAATAGGTATATTAACGTTTGCTTTAGTTGATTGCAGGATTTATTACAATTAATTATGAACATCAATATCGAACTCAATAAACTATCCGACATCCCTTTGTATGTCCAAATAAAAGATGCAATCAAAAACGCCATTCTAGATGGGCGTTATCTTGATCAAGCAAAATTACCGACTGAAGAGATTTTATGTTCACTGTATAACATTTCTCGACCCGTCGTTAGACGTGCTTATCAAGCTCTTATCGATGAAGGCTTGGTGATGCGCCATCAAGGGAAGGGAACCTTTGTGAATCGACAAATGGTTTTATCGAACATTATGTTTCGTAAGGATTGTGTGCGTTATTTGAATCAACTCCATTTAAATCCTTCAAGTCGTTTGATGGTGATCGAAAAGATTCATCAATCGGAGTTTTTGCCGCTTGCAAGTGAATATCATGAAAGATACTACGTCATCAAACGCATTCGATTTGCGAATTTGATTCCGATTGTGTATGAAACCCATTACTTTCCGATGGAACGCTTTGAACCTTTTATGGAATCCATTTCTGATTCACACGATTTTGAAATTGAATATTTAAAGTCTTTTGAGAATCAACAAATACATCAATACACGCAAATGAATGTGATTGAAGCAGATGAACAACTTGCAAGTCTCTTCAACATCCAAAAAGGGGATGCCCTGTTTAAGGTAGCGATGTCTTCACGAAGTGGAGATGCCAACTTGTGTCATTATAAATTAGCGTTTTATCCCGGCAAACATCACCAGATTGATATGAAGGCTGACTAGCATGAACATCAATGTTTTAAAAATTAATCGTGAGTCTTCCATCTCGCTTAATGTCCAATTGTATCGAGCCATTAAGAATGCGATTCAATCGGGTCAATTTAAGTCAGGGGAACAGTGTCCAACCGAGAAAGAACTGATGGAGCATTTCCATATCTCTCGTTCCGTGATTCAAAGTGCCTATACCAGTTTGATGGAACAAAATATCATTCATCGCATTCGAGGTCGTGGTACATTCGTGGTCGAGAAATCTTTAGATCTTGACTTTAAACAAGTAATTCAACCCATGGTGGATTTGATTGAGAAGCACGGTCATAAAGCCAGTTTAGGCTATGTACATAAAGAAGTGATGCATTTTGATTATGACAAGATGGGGAATTTAGAATTGAACCCGGAAGACAAAGTGTTGGAAGTTACACGTATCTTTTTGGCTGACCAAGAACCTGTGGCCTATTTTAAGTATTATTATCCTTTAAAATTATTTAAAGATATTGAGCATTTTGATTTTTCTCAACTTGTGATCACACAACCTCTTCATAAAACCTACGCCAATCAATTCAGCTCAAATTTTAGAAGCATCTTTGCGGTCAGCCTTAGTGATGACGTCACCCATGCTTTAAAACTCCCCAAGAAATCAGCGGGTTTTAAAGTTCATACTTTATCCTATTGTAAGGACGGTACCGCTTCGAGTAGTACCACCTATTATTTGAAAGGGTATGGAATCAATCTAAACTTAGATTTTCATAACCGCTTTATTGTTTAGCGATAAAGTCGAGAATGTTCGATTAGATTTGAAGAATGAATAACACTAAAGCCTTCTGAGTCTTTTACATATAAGGATTCAGGGGCTTTTCCTTCTTCGAAGACCCAAAGTGCGCCAATGAATTGATCAGGATATTGATTTTGTAGATTTGTTAGATAAGTCTCTGCTTCTGTAAATGGAAGAATGAATAAAATCTTTGAGAGCGCTTCTGCATCGGCTGCACTTAAGTCAGTCGCAATGGTTACAGCATGTAGATCAGTTTGAGTTGGGAAAAGTGTTTTAGGATCAATGAGATGATGGTAGTACTTGCCATCTTTGGCAATGAAGTAATTTTGGTTATCTCCAGAGGTTGAAATGCTGATGCTTGAGGGAAAGTATAAAGTATCTAGGGTTGATCCACCGATTAAAGTGGGTCGAGTCGGTTTTGTGATGCCAATCCCCCATTCTTTACCATCAGGTTTAGAACCAATGGTTTTGATGGAGGAGTCACCAATGTTGATGATGGCCACCTCTAAGCCTGCTTCAATGAGTTCGTTAGAAACCAAATCGGCAGCATAACCTTTTCCAATGCCCCCAACATCTATGGCTGTACATGGATTTAGATATTCTACAGTATTTAGTGTGTCATCAATTAGAATAGAATCCCATCCACTGCAAGAGTTTGCAGTTTGTAGGTTTTCTAAACTGGGCAGATTTCCATATGCTTGAGGAACTTCCTGGTTGAGGAGTTTACCTTCTTCACGTGCAGTGTGCCAAAGATTAAGGACTGCACCAATGCTCGGATCAAAGGTATTTTGTGAGTTTAAAGACCAATCTTTTGACAGCATCAATAAATCAATCAATGTTTGATCAACGACCAATGGACCTTTTCCAGAGTTGTCATTAAGTGTTTTTAAATTATTAATGTTTGGATAAGAATTATACTTATCAAAAAGATGGCCATATCGTGTAAAAGCATTCGTCATCAATCCGAAATAGTTGTCGAATTCCTGTTGAGAATCGGTATAAGCTACAAAGGTTACGGCAATGTCTTTAAATCCAACATCCAAGGCAACATCGGTATATTTTTGTGCTTGCGCTTCACATCCTGTCAAAAGCACTACACTGAATAAGAGTATCCATTTTTTTAACATGTCAAAATTATAACATAGTCAAAAAGGACTGCTTTTTGAAAAAAAACTTTGTGATATAATAAACAAGAATAAGTGGTGTTTTTAGATACCACAACAAGAAAGGGTTAGAGTGATTGTATGTCGTTTTGGACTGGACCAGGCCAACTCCATTTGGAAGGTCATCGAAATGAGACATGTTACACTGATGCTGTACATGTCAAACCCAAAAAAGAAGTTTATATTCCTTTAGATAATGGGAGCGGATATACCTTTGAAGCTGCTGTTAAAGAGGGGGATTTAGTGAGTGTAGGGACTTACTTAGGAAAATGGACAGGAAAATTTGATGTTCCTCAATATGCGTCTGTTTCTGGTAAAGTGGGTGCTACAAAGAATTTGATGCATGCGGTTTTAAAACCAATTGCCCATTTAACCATTGAAGATGATGGTAAATATACTCAAGTTCAATCGTTTAAACCATTAGATTATAAATCTGCTTCAAATGAAGCACTCTTAGATTTGATGAAGCAAAGTGGGCTTGTGGGTATGGGAGGCGCAGGTTTTCCTACCTATGTTAAATATTTAAATCCACAAGGGATTGATACTTTATTGATCAATGCGGTTGAGTGTGAACCTTATATTACTTCAGATAATCGTATGACTTCTGATTTCTTAGATTTGGTTTACGATGGCTCTTTGGCACTGCTTAAGTTGTCGAAGGCTCAAAAACTGGTCATTGCTGTTAAGGGTTATAAAAAGGTATTGGTGGCACAACTTAAAGAAGCCTTTAAGAGTCATACAAATGTAGAAATCTTCTCAACAAAAGATGTTTATCCAATGGGTTGGGAACGTACACTTGTTTATGCTTATGCGAAGAAACGTTATAACCGTTTACCTTCTGAAGTTGGATTTATTGTCAACAATGTCACCACAGCCATTAGTTTTGCGAAAGCTTTAAAAACTGGCATGGGTGTAACTGAAAAGTTAGTGACTTTCTCAGGCGATGGTTTAGTCAAATCTGCCAATGTATGGGTGCCCGTCGGTACACAAGTCAAAGATGTGGTTGAAGCCTTAGGTGGATATTCAACTGAATCTGTCTTGCTGATTGCAGGCGGACCAATGATGGGTAAAACCATCACCAATGATGACTTAGTAGTACATACCTACTCCAATGCATTTACCATCTTAAACTACAAACCTGTCGATGCGATGGAATGTATACGTTGTGGTCGTTGTAATGATGCATGTCCTGCAGGCTTACTCCCTGTACGGATTAACAATGCAGAGAAAATGAAAGATTTAGACATGATTGAAAAACTTCAAGCTGATGCTTGCATTGAGTGTGGCTTGTGTACTTATGTCTGTCCTTCAAGAATTGATGTTACGGAAGGTGTGCGTCGTGCTAAAAGAGCATTGACTTTGCGCAAACGATAAGAGGAAAGCCAGATGAAATTTAACTTTAGAGTATCTCCAAATTATCGTGCACCTTTAAGCACACAACGCATTATGTTTGAATTGACTTTAGCCATTCTTGTGGTCTTAAGTTACAATGTTTTCTACTATTTCACCAATGTTGGGGCTGAATATGGATGGCATGCCTTAAAAATGATCGCTACTTCAGTGAGTGTTGCTGTCGTTACTGAAGTTGTTTGGGCTTACGTTCAAAAGAAGGATCCCATCAAGTATTTAAAGACATCTTTCCCATGGGTCACTGCATTATTGTTTGTGGCCATGATGGGTGTTAATAAGCCACTTTATGTGGTTATTGTGGGTTCATTTGTTGCCATCTTCGTTGGTAAACTGCTCTTTGGGGGCTTTGGATTCAACATCTTTAACCCTGCAGGGGTAGGACGTGCATTCATTGTTCTCTCGTTTGGTGGTTTTATTGCTTCAGGCTTTCCTGATGTGATTACAGGAGCAACACCAAACCAAGTGATGGAAAAATTGGGTTGGGTGATTACCGATCCTACGGTTGTAAATACCTATCTCAACCAATTTGGTGGACTCTGGGGATTAGCCACAGGACAATACATGGGCGCATTGGGTGAAACCAATTCGATTTTAATTATTCTAGTGGGTTTATATCTTGCTATTAGAGGGATCATTGATTGGAAAGTTCCATTCGCATTTTTATCTTCACTCTTCATTTTTGCATCCGTGATTGCACTGATGCATGGCATGGGTTTTTGGTATCCGGTTTATCACCTATTGACAGGAAGTGCATTATTTGGGGCCGTGTTTATGATGACAGATCCTGTGACCTCTCCTACTTCTATCACCGGACGTTTAATTTTTGCGATTGGGATTGCTGCATTGGTGATCACCATGCGTGTTAAAGCCAACTTACCAGAGGGTACCATTCGCTCAATTCTATTTATGAACATGTTGACACCCATGATTGATCAACTGACAGATGGTCATATGTTTAAAGATTTGAAGAAGAATTTGATCAAAGTAGGGGGTGTATTTGCCTTAGGTTTATCCATTACTTTACTCTTAAGCACCATGATTTCATACATTGAACCTGTGGTGGCTGTAGAAGAACCTGAAGTGGTAATTACATTGGGTGATGCTCATCTCATTGTGGATGCTCGTGAAAGCATTGCTGAAGTGATTTCGAAAACGGATGAAGGATCTGTGTCTACCTTTGTGGTTAATTCCAAAGGTTATGCCCTTCTTGAGAGTGACCATGCTGAAGATCCACAACCCAACACGTATGAAATCAAAGTGGATACCTCCACACAAACTGTTATATCTGTTGCTTATGTAAGCTTTAGTGATACAACAGGCATTGGGGATAAAACCAACTCAGCGGTATTCTTAGATCAATTTATAGGGCTAAGCCTTGTTGATCCATCATCTTCAGTTGATGTTGTGACAGGCGCTACCTTCACATCAGATTCTGCCATTTCTGCCCTTAAGGCTGTTGCCTTAAGCTTAGGCTATTAGGAGGAAACATGAAGAAAATTATCCATTTAACTCTATTCTTAGCCTTTGTTTCTGCGTTAGCCGGAGGCATATTGGCCACTGTTGATGCAATGACTCGACCCATTATTGTTGAGCGTCAAATTGCAGCTGTTAAGTCTTCTCTTCAAGAAATCTTCCCAAATGCTACTGAATTTGCTGAACTCAACTTTACAGATGACAGTGAGAAAGTTACCAATGTCTATGAAGCTCAAGGTGAAGGTTATGCATTTAATGTGACTGTACAAGGCTATAAAGATGTCATTACCTACATTGTCGGTGTAGACATGAATCAAAATGTCGTTGGCTTTATTGTGAACTACGTAAACGATACGCCTGGCCTTGGAAGCAAAGTTGGTGATCCTGAATTTGCTCAAACTGTTGTTGGCAAAAACCTAAATGATAGCTTTGATACCATTGCGGGTGCAACGGTGTCATCAAGTGCAGCAATAAAAGGTCTTGATTCAGTGAAAACTGTTTTGGAAAGTTTGAAATAGGAGGATCCATGAAACAATTACTTGATTATGGGATGAACTTACTTAAAGAAAATCCAGTCTTTGGTTTGTATTTAGGGATCTGTTCTACACTTGCGATCTCAAACAATTTAAACAATGCTTTAGGGATGGGGATCTCAGTTATCATTATTCTGACTTTATCCAATATGATCATTTCGATGATACGTAAGATTACCCCTGAAGAAATTCGTATTCCCGTATATATTGTGGTTATTGCCACATTGGTTAAAACCATTGAATTACTCATTAAAGCTTATGCGCCTGCGATTGATGCAGCCTTAGGTGTATTTATTCCTTTGATTGTAGTTAACTGTATTATTCTTGGTAGAGCTGAAGCATTTGCTTCTAAAAATGGTGTTTTTGCTTCTGCTTTAGATGGACTAAACATGGGGATTGCTTATACTTTAAGTTTGGCAGCCATGTCTGGTATTCGTCAGCTCTTATCATCAGGAGGACTGAGTTTAACCAATCCTTTCAATAATGCAGTGATTTTTGATATTAATATCATTCCAAGTAGTTATATTATTCCAATCTTCAATGAACCGATTGGAGCATTCTTAACCTTTGCCTTTTTAGCGGCTGGGGTTGCGGCACTGCGTAATGCATCTGCAGCGAAGGGAGCGTAATCATGACAAATTTACTTTCACTTTTTGTTGGCTCCATTGTCATCAATAATGTTGTTTTAACAAAATTCTTAGGCATGTGTCCTTTGATGGGGGTTTCTCGTAAGACTTCATCTGCGGTTGGGATGGGTTTAGCGGTTGTCTTCGTTATCTTCTTTTCAAGCATCTTTACTTATGTTTTGTATTACACAGTCTTGGTTCCAATGCATCTTGAGTATATGGACTTGATCACATTTATTGCGGTCATTGCAGCCTTTGTTCAATTTGTTGAAATGGTGTTGAAAAAGTATTCTCCTGCATTATATAAAGCTTTGGGGATCTACTTGCCTTTGATCACCACGAACTGCGTTGTTTTGTATGTGACTTTAGTTAATATTACGAATGGCTTCGATTTCTATGAAATGTTGATTTACTCATTTGCAACGCCAGTGGGTTTCTTAATGGTGTTGTATATCTTCTCAACCATACGTGAACGGCTTGATTTTGCACCGATTCCAAAAGCTTTTGTGGGAAATCCGATTGCTTTTGTGGTCGCAGCCATTCTAGCTGCAATCTTCACCAGTTTTGCTGGTTTGGTGTAATATGGCTGCGTTCTTATTATTTGCAGGTTTAGGGGGGCTTTATGCTTTGACTTATTACCTGAATCAAAGCACGGCACAACCTGCTGGATGTGAAGACATTGATGTACAATGCACAACATGTTCAAGTTCAACTTGTTCTGTAAAGCCTTTATATGTTAAGGAGAAACAAGCATGATTAATGCAATTATGATGATGACTGTTTTGGG